>JAFSNU010000468.1 GCA_017447325.1 Synergistaceae bacterium
ATTAACACTCACGCGGATGACACGGACGACGCGTTTGGATTTTCGGTAAATGATTTTTATTTAAAATCTCCGGAAGAGATGAACGCTTTATTTGCGGACGAAGTGCCGGAGGCTTTGGATAACACTGTCGAGATCGCTCAGCGGTGCAATGTAGAATTATTAAAGAAAGATAAAAAATATATGCTGCCGGATATTGAGCTGTCTGAAGGAATGACGCCTGACAGCTATTTAGAAGAGCAGGCCAGAGCGGGCTTGAAAATGCGTCTCGGCACTGACAATCCGCCGGAAGAATATGCAAAGCGTTTGGAGTATGAGCTTGATGTTATAGTTAAAATGGGTTTCTCGGCTTATTTCTTAATCGTGTCAGGAATAATTAAAGCGGCGAAAGAGCGTCATATTCCCATAGGGCCGGGGCGAGGCTCGGCTGCCGGGTCTTTGGTCGCGTGGAGTTTAAAAATTACTGAGCTTGATCCGTTGAAATATAATTTATTATTTGAAAGATTTTTAAATCCTGAAAGAATAAGCATGCCGGATATTGATACGGACGTGTCGGACAAAGGCCGCGAGCAATTATTAAAATATATAACTGAACGCTACGGCAGCGATCGCGTGTCGCAGATTATAACTTTCGGACGAATGAAGAGCCGCCAGGCTGTAAAGGACGTTGGACGCGCGACGGGAATTGAATATGCTTTAATGGACAAGACGGCGAAATTAATTCCGGCTGACGCGAAGAGCATTAAAGAGGCGTTAGAGCGCACGCCGGAGCTTAAAGAATTATACGATAATAATCAGACTATAAAAAATATTTTAATCACGGCGGAGCATATCGAGGGATTAGCTCGTCACGCATCGCAGCACGCGGCGGGAGTTGTGATAACGCCCGTGCCGATTACAGACCTTGCGCCAATTAGAAAAATTAAAGATTCAGGTTCAAGCGATAATAACGACGTTGCGCAGACCGTCACGCAATACACTATGGACGCGGTCGAGAAAGTCGGTTTAGTTAAAATGGATTTCTTAGGCCTGAGCACTTTGTCTATACTTGAAGAAGCGTTAGATAATATAAGATTAAATAATAAGCCGGTGCCGGACTTAAATAAAATCAGCTTTGAAGATCCTGCGACTTATAAAATTTTGAAAGAAGCCGACACGCTGGGCGTATTTCAGCTTGAATCTGACGGAATACGCAGTATGCTGCGCAAATTAAAAATTGACTGCTTTGAAGATTTAATCGCTGCTCTTGCGATGTACAGGCCCGGGCCTTTAAACACGGGAATGGTTGATCAGTATATTAAATGCAAGCACGGCGAGGCCGAGCCTGAGTATCCGCACATAATGCTTGAGAAAGTTTTAAAAGAGACGTACGGAGTTATTTTATATCAGGAGCAGGTCATGCAGTGCGCGTCTATCTTGGCCGGATATACTTTAGGCGAAGCGGATTTATTAAGGCGAGCGATGGGCAAAAAGAAGCTTGAAGTTATGCAGAAGCAAAGATCTAAATTTTTAGAGGGCGCGGCCAAGAATAATATTGACGAGAAGAAGGCCGGCGAAATTTTTGATAATATCGAAAAATTTGCGCAGTACGGCTTTAATAAATCTCACAGCGCGGCCTATGCGGTTGTGACTTACGACACGGCGTATTTAAAGGCGAATTATAAATCTGAGTTCATGGCGGCGTATCTTTCAAGTCAAATGAAGTCTAAAAAAGAAGTGTTAGGCCATTATGTGCGTGAAGTTCGAAAGAGCGGCCTTGATGTCTTGCCGCCGGATATAAATTCGTCAATGGAAAGTTTTACGGCTGTCGGCAGCGTAATTAGATTTGGATTAGGCGCGGTCTCACGAATGGGACACGGCGCGGTCGAGGCGATAGTTAAAGCTCGCGAGTCCGGCGGAAAATTTAAATCGCTCTGGGATTTTGTCCAGCGAATAGATATTAGCGAATTAAACAGAGCGTCGATAGAGAATTTAATTAAAGCCGGAGCGTTTGACGAAATTTTAAATAATCGAGCGAGATTAATTAACGCATTGCCCGGGCATATTGCGGCGGCGCAGGCTTTGAATAACGCAAGCAAAGAGCAGCTGTCTTTATTCGGCGAAGCTGAAGCCGAAGTAATAAGCGAGCCTGAAGTGCCGGAGATTGCGGATTATGATGATCATACGCGTTTAGATTATGAAAAGGAAGTCACGGGATTATATATCTCAGGTCATCCGTTCGACATGTACGAGAATAAAATTTTTAAATTTGCGAATTGCAAGATAAATGATTTAAGTGCATGGCGCGAGGACAGCGGCATTAAAGCGAAGATCGGCGGAATTTTATTGAGTGTGAGCGAGAAGACGACTAAAAAAGGCGACGCAATGGGAATAATGTTATTAGAGGATTCTGAATCGAGCATCGGACTTGTTGCGTTCCCCAGAACTTGGACTGAGATTAAGGACAAGGCCGCAGCAGGAACGCCTTGCATTGTCACGGGCAAGCTTGATGATAGAGAACAGTTTATAGTTGAAGAATTAAAATTATTGAGCGAGCTTGACGAGAACGAGCCGAGCTTTATTAAGCTTGATATTAACGCAGAGAATTTAAACGCGCGGGAGTTCGCAAAGAATTTAAACGACTGCCGCAGCAGAAATTATAATTCTAACGGGGCGAATTTAATTTTAACTATTCACGAGAATAATAAAAGTTATTGCGTGTATTTAAATAAATTAAAATTTGAGGCAAAAGATATTGAAAGTATTGAGGCGGCGCTAAATGTTGGCTAATTTTCGAAGCTTTATAGACATAGCGATAGTTGCGGTAATTATTTACAGAATTTTGACGCTGATGGTCGGCACGCGGGCCGTTCAGCTGATTAAGGGCGTTTTATTTTTAGGAATTTTCTGGGGCTTGTCTTACTTGCTTGGCTTTAGATTATTGACTTGGATTGCGGGCAACACGTTTTTTGCGCTGGGCTTGGCCATTCCGATTTTGTTTCAGCCCGAGTTGCGAAAGATGCTTGAGGAGATAGGCAGCGGCGGCGTGTGGCACAGGAAGATGCCGATCGACGAGGCGACGCAGCGGGTAAAGCAGATAGTCGGCGCGTTAAAATATTTAAAGGCAAATAAAATCGGTGCGCTTTTAGTCTTTCAGCAGGAGACCGGCCTCGGCGAGTACTGGCACACGGCAATAAAGCTTGACGCGAACGTGACGCAAGAATTAATTATATCTATATTCTGGAAAAATAATCCGTTGCATGACGGAGCTGTTATACTTGATAAATATTCTTTAATCGCCGGCGGATGTTATTTGCCGCTCGCGGACGCGCCGGAGATTTCAAGATGGTACGGCACTCGTCACAGGGCGGCATTAGGAATATCTGAAGTGTCTGATGCTTTAGTTTTAATAGTGTCGGAAGAGCGCGGGGATATTTCGCTTGCTCATAAAGGCAAGTTGTCTAAAGACTATAAAGATTTTCAGATTGAGAAATTATTAATGCATTATTACGTCGGCGAGCAGGGGAATAAAACCTGGCGCGACATGCTGCAGGATATTAAAAAATTTTTGTGGGATCAAACGCCCGGCAAGAAGAAAGTTACGGACTCAAACGAGGAGAGTAAATCATGAAGGGCAGCAGGAAAAGTTTTGATGAATTAGTTACGTCGCCCGGAGCTTTATGGGTGATCGCGATCTCGTTGTCGATTTTTTTGTGGACTTATGTCACCGGGCTTGAAGAGGGCAATTATATAACGCGCAAATTTTCTTGTCCGCTCGAGTACAGGGCTTTAGATTCTCAAGCGATGCTGAGAAATCGCGTGTCAGAAGTTGATATTGAGATCAGGGGACGCGAGGAGAGCATCGCGCGTTTAAATTATGACGAGATATTATGTTGGATCGACGCGAGGAATTTAGCTCCGGGCAAGCGGTACACGCAGAACGTTAATATAACTTTGCCGCAGGATATAGAGCTTATATCTTGCGTGCCGTCGCAGATAGTTTTGGATTTAGCCCGTCAGATCGTGAGGCTTATGCCGGTTGAAATAGTTTTGCCTCAGGACATGCCGGAGGGTCAGTATCTCGAGGGCGTTGAAATTATTCCGAAAGAAGTCGGCATTAGGGGTACTGTCGAGGACGTTGCGAAAGTCGGAGCGTTACGCGCTGCGCCGACTGTGGCAGAGCTTGAGATCGGCAAAGAATTATTATTGCCGGTGCGTTTTGTGCAGTCCGAGCCGTTTGATGACAACGTGACGCTTGAGCCTAATCAAATAAGATTTAAGGGCAGCTTAGTTCGCGGCTTGCCGAAAAAGCGCGTGCCGGTGAACGTGAGATTAAACGGCCAGCCTGACAGAGATCATGAAGTTAAAAGCGTTATTACAGACCCGGCTGAAGTGCAGATCGAGGGCGAGCGTTCGAAGCTTGCGTTAGTCGAAGCGCTCGAGACTGAGACTGTAGATATTTCGTTGTTTGGACAAGATAATAATTTGGTCGTGCCGTTAAAGCTGCCTGAAGCTGAGGGCGTGTCGATTGTCGGAGCGCAGTCGGTGAAAGTGACAGTGCAGTTAGGTGATGCCGCCGCACGTAAGACGCTTGCAAATATTCCGGTTGAAATTATTAACGCTGAGAATTTAAGTCAAGTTAATAATTTAATTAATAAAAATCCTGAATTTGTGAGCGTGAATGTTGAGGGCCTGCCGTCCGTGATTGAAAATTTAACGCGTGAAAATTCAGGCATCAGAGCTTATGCTGACTTGGCAAATATTTTTATTACGCCTGTGACTTTGCCTGTCGTGACTGAAATAAACAATGCAAGCGCGGACTTGAAGATCATACGCGTTGATCCGCCGGCTGTGACAATAAGCATAAGTGATAATAATAATAAAAATTCAGAGCCGGAAGAGCTGAGCATGAATAATATTAATAATAATAACGAGCCGGAAGATTTAGGAGCTAAAAGCGTAATAAGCGTAATGCAAGATTAATTAAATTTAAAATTAAAAATTTACACGCGCTTTAAAATTTTAAAATTTAAATTTAAGGCGCGTGTTTTGTTTTATCTTAATTAATTTTATAGTTAAAATACTTAAAATACTTTAAATACTTTAAATACTCGAGAGTACATGTCCGTACTCTCTCAAAATTACAGGGTGAACTATAACTGATAATTTTAAATAATTTTAAAGTGATTTTACTATAACGCGCTCGCGGTCAGGATGCTCGCCCGACCAGCCTAAAGGCGGCAGCGTCTCCAGTCTCCACATATCTTCTTGAGTTAAATTAAAATTATTTAAATTTAAATTCTCAGTCATGCGCTCAGGGCTTGAAGATTTAACAAGCGGCATAACGCCCTTCTGCAGAGCGAACTTTAAACAGATTTGCTGCGGCGAGGCCTGATATTTAGCTGCTAAATTTAAAATTAAATTATCATTCACGATGCGACCTCGGCCAAGCGGCGACCAAGCCTGAACCAAAATATTTTTAGCATTAAAATATTTCAGCGCACACTCCTGCGTATAGCCCGGGTGAAATTCAAGCTGCGCTATCGACGGCATAACTCCAAACCGCTTTAAAATATTTTTAATTAACGGCTCTGCGTGATGCGGCAGAAAATTGCTCAAGCCCAGCGCTCTAATCTTGCCGAGTTTATAAAATTCCTCAAGCGCGCGCCATGTCTCAATATTTAAATTATCATCAAGGCTTGGCCAGTGTATAAAATAAATATCTATATAGCTTGTCTTTAAATTCTCTAAAGATTTTTGCACAGCAAGCTTTGCGTTGTCATAGCCCATTTCGTCCCGCCATAGTTTCGACGCAATTATAAATTTTCCGCGCTCAAGGCCGTTTTGACTTAAAGCCTCAGCTAAAACATCTTCATTTTTATAATAGCTCGCTGTGTCGAAATAATTATAATTATTTTTAATTGCGCTTAATATAATTTTAAAATCATTAATCTTGTACATGCCGAAGCCTACGTCCGGCAAATTTAAATTATTTAATTTAAACATTTTAATCTTCGCTCCAAATTTTTTATTTTCTTAAAATATATTTTATGTATGCTCATGAACTCGCCGTAATTTATACAGCACGCAGCTCTTTGAGTTATATTAGCTAAAAATTATAATCAAGCCTCGTAATAAAAATAAATTGCCGTATTATCATGCTCGCCTAAATAATTTTTATTATAGCTTAAATTTAATTTTGTTGTCTTGAGGCTGTGAATTTTAGATTTGCGTATATATAATTAATTTGCTGAGTGTGTCGGCTTGCGCGAACCGCAGAACACGTCCCCAAATTTCTCCGCCTCGACCGAATCCGTAATTTTTAAATCTCTGTCAGAAGTATTTGCTGATGTAATTTTTTGCTTAGCTGCATAAAATTTATTAACGCTATTATAATAAAATTCTCCCGCCTAACTTTCTAACTTTGCGTCAAGCGGGAGTGTTAATTATAAATTAATTATAAATTAATTATAAATTTAATTTTAAAATTTTATTTCGCCTTCTGAGTTAAGGTCGCCCAGTCCAAATTATCCCAGTCGGGCTCTGCCGGAGCGTTGGCGTTGTCCGCCCAATAGAAGCCTAAGTTGGTCATGATGTTCGTCCACTCTGAGCTGTGAGCGCCTACGTACTCGGCATAAGTCATGTCCGTGCCCGGGACTTTTGTTAATGAGCAGTTTTTAAGCGCGTAGATCGGCGGGACTGAGTCAACGGCGTCTTTGTTGCAAGGATAGCTGTCGAACTCCTCGCTCCACTCGCGCTGAACTTCAGCAGTACCGAACCAGTCCGCAAATTTCTTGACAGTCTCAGTCTG
>JAFSNU010000469.1 GCA_017447325.1 Synergistaceae bacterium
AACACAAAAAATTTTTATTGCAAGTACTCGAGGCTTGAACTAAAATTTTTTTGATCAAGCACACGAGGCGAGGCTGAAAATTTTTTTGATTAAGAGCTTGGGGCGAGACTGAAAAAATTTTGCTTAAGCACACGAGGCGAGGCCGCAAAAATTTTTGATTAAATACTCGAGGCAAGGCCGCAAAATTTTTTGCTTAAGCACACGAAGCGAGGCTGAAAAAATTTTTGATTAAGAGCTTGAGGCAAGGCCGCAAAAATTTTTGATCAAGCACGCGAGGCGAGGCCGCAAAAATTTTTGATTAAGCACACGAGGCAAGGCTGGAAAAATTTTTGATCAAGCACTCGGGGCGAGGCCGCAAAAATTTTTGATCAAGCACTCGGGGCGAGGCCGCAAAAATTTTTGATTAAGAACTTGAGGCAAGACTGAAAAATTTTTTTGATTAAAAGTTCAAGGCGAGTTTGAAAAATTTTAAATAATAAAACTATAACACGCGCAAAAATTTTTGATGAGTTTATTTTTATAAACGCGAGTGCAATTAATTTTAAATACTAAATTTATAATATGCTTTTGTAGTTGAAAATGTAGTTGAAAAACTTTGAGTTTATTTTTGAAAAAGTTTGATTTAGAAATTAAATTTATTATAGCATTAAAATCTTTCGCGTCGCGTATAATAAATTTAAATTAAATTTCAAAATTTGAGGGGCTGTTGCAATGAATAATGATCTGGCGTTAAAAATTCATGACGCGGCGTTGAGCGTCGGCTACGACGGCTGCGGAATTATCGCGTTAAAAGACATGAGCGGCTACAAAAAATTTTTGGACGAACGCATCGCGAAAATTCCCGAGAGCAAAATTATTTACGGGTTCTACGACGCGTTTGTTAATCTTGAAAAATATTATCCGTGGGCGAAGTCGATTATAATCTGCACGTTCGACATGGGACAGTTCAAGTTCCCTAAATCGCTTCAAGGACGTTACGCCAAGGCCTTTATGCTCTCGCCCGACACTGCTGAAAACTGCCAGGAATTTAAAAATATAAAATTATTCGAGCAGTGGCTGCGCGATAATAATATAAAGTTCGCGAGCGGCGAGGAGCATAAGCCGGGTTATATTTTGCCGCTGAGACACGCTGCCGTTTACGCAGGGCTTGGCATATTTCGCAAAAATAATTTCTTTTACGGTAAAAACGGCTCGTATTATGAGCTAAGAGCGTATTTGATAGATCAAGACTGCGAGTATAAAAATAATGTTGAAGATATAAAACCTTGCGATGAAAACTGCACGCTTTGTGTGAAGTCTTGCCGGACTAAAGCATTAAGCGCGCCTTACACTATGAACCCGATGCTTTGCATGTCGTTCTTGACGACTTTCGGCGGCGGCGTTATGCCCGAGAATATTGAGGAGAAAGATTTAGGCTCGTGGATCTGCGGCTGCGACGACTGCCAGGACGCTTGCCCGCATAATAGAAAACATGACTGGAGTCAAGGCAAAGATTTTTATAATTTAAACGAGCTCGAAGAATTATTACAGCCAAAAAATATTATTGCCGCAAGCGATGAAGTTTTGCAAGAGCGCGTGATCCCAAAGACTGACTTTCATATCAAGCCGGAAAATTGCAATGTATTACGCGTGAACGCCGAGCGTGTTATGCGCGTTGAGTGCGAGGCCGCAAATTAATTTTGAATTTACGTAAAATTATTGAGCTTAAAATTATTTTGAATTAAAAATTTTCATGCTATACTTTTTTTATTAAATAGTACAGGCTTTAAATTTAGTTTTAGTTTTCTTGTTGCAAAGTTTGTTATTCGCGAAATTTTTAAATTTTTTAAAGTTTTAAAATGGGGTGATTGATTAATTATGAGCGAGAAAATGAAAGCGGTTGTCATGCACAATCCGGAGACCTTTGACGCGGTGAATTATAATAATAATTACGAGGTCAAGGAGATCGACAAGCCCGAGTGCGGCGACGGCGAAATTTTGTTGAAGATGAAGGCTGCGGCTCTGTGCGGAACTGACAAGCGCATTTTCACAGGCGGAAAGACAAAGGGCGTCCGTCCAAATTCAGTTGTAGGTCATGAGATATGCGGCGTAATCGAGAAGGTCGGCAAGGACGTTAAAGGCTTTGCTGCCGGAGATCATGTCGCTGTAGCTAACGTTATTCCCTGCGGACACTGCTCGGCGTGCTTGAGCGGACGCGAGAACGCCTGCTTAAATCGTAAAGCAATAGGCTATGAATTTAACGGCGGATTTGAACAGTATATTTTAATTCCTGATATCTGCATCGAGAGCGGCAACGTTATTAAACTTCCTGACAGCGTGAGCTTCGCCGCCGGAGCGTTAATCGAGCCCTTGGCTTGCTGTATTCGCGGCTTGAGAAATACCGGCACGGGATTTAACGATACTGTTTTAATTATAGGCGCGGGCCCGATAGGCTTGATGCACTTGCAGTTATCTTTAATTGCCGGAGCTAAGGCTGTCATAGTCAGCGAACTTGATCCGGAGAAGCGCGAACTTGCGTTAAAGCTTGGGGCAAAGCGCGTTGTTGATTCTAAGAACGAGAATTTGCATG
This sequence comes from Synergistaceae bacterium, assembly GCA_017447325.1. Lineage (GTDB taxonomy): Bacteria > Synergistota > Synergistia > Synergistales > Aminobacteriaceae > JAFUXM01. The sequence continues at coordinate 2,570 of JAFSNU010000469.1, forward strand.
ATATTATAATGGAAGAGACTGACGGCGAGGGCGTTGACCGCATAGTAATGGCGATAGGCGTTAATGCGTTAGTTGACAGCACGTTTAAATTAGCCAAGCGCGGCGGAACTGTGTGCTTGTTCGCGGGATTCCCTAAGGGCAAGATGAGCGAGTTCGACCCGAGCGTCATTCACTACAACGAGATTAATATAACCGGCAGCACTGCGTACAAGCGCATTGATTACTTGCAAGCCGCCGACATGGTTATAAATCACAAGATCGACCTTGACGCGATAGTCTCGGCTAAATTTAAAATCGACGACTTTAAACAGGCTTTAGACCTGCACATGGCCGGAACAGCATTAAAAGTCGTTATAGAGGATTAGAATAGAAAATTATTAGCGCGTGGAAGCTTCGCAGAATTTAAGAGGAGCAGCATGCGCTAAATTTTTAAATTAAATATTATTTATTAAAGGAGTCGTTTGTTATGGGAAGATTTGTAGAGCCTATGTATGCAATGGGCAAGGCGGTTAGACTTTCACGCATGGTGAATCCGGTGAGCAATAAGATGATGGCCATTACGGTCGATCACGCGACGTCGCGCGGTATTGCTCCGATGACGGGCATTCAGGACATTCAAGGCGCGATTGACAAGATCGTTGCGGGCAGACCCGACGCAATGACGATGACCGGCGGAATTCAAAAACGTTGCTGGGGACCTCATGTCGGTTCTGGCATCAGCGTATTGCACAAGATCTCTAACTATGCTCCGACAAGTCCGACTAATGACTGCGTGTTTGGATCGGTTGACGCTGCTGTGAGAATGGGCGCGGACGCTGTATCAATGGGAGCAATGACGCTCGGCGATTTCCAGAATGAGCAGTTTATGCGTATCGGCGAAGTCAGCGAGTATTGCGACAAGATCGGCATGCCGTTAATCGGACATGTTTATCCCAAGGGCGAGAGCGTGCCGGTTGATAAGCGTGCGGCGTGGGAGAATATCGCGTATTGTGTGCGCAGTGCGTGCGAGTTAGGCATGGACATAGTCAAGACTACTTATACTGGCGATCCTGATTCAATGGCGAAAGTTATCTCGTGCGTTCCGGCGTCGTTCAGAGTTGTTATACAGGGCGGCGACACGCCTAAGGGCTTAAAGGGCGATGACTTATTAAATTATTATATGCAGATGACGCGCGACGCTTTAGATGCGGGCTGCGGCGGAGTTACCATGGGACGCTGGGTCTGGGACAACGACGACGTCACGGCGTTAGTAATCGCGTTGAGACGTTTAATTCATAAGGGCTTGAGCGCGAAGGACTGCATGGACTTATACAAGACAGTCAAGTCCGAGAAGAATTATTCAGCCTACGACGTTTTATAATTTATAAAATTTAAAATTTAACGCCATGAGCAAGTATTTATTAGGCGTCGACGTTGGGACGACAAGTCTCAAGGTCGCAATAATAGATGAAGACGCTAAGTTAATCGCGCTTGGCAGTCATAAATACGCGCTCATTACGCCGGAGCAAAATTCGGTGCAGATAGATGCGCAGAGCATGTGGCACGCTTTTGTACACTGCACTGAAAATTTGAAGGCCGAGCATAATTTAGATTTATCGAAAGTCGCAGGGATAAGCATATCGTCGCTTTGCCCGGGGCTTGTGGCTCTTGATGATAAAGGCGAGGTTTTAGTAAATCCGATTATTTACTCAGACCGGCGCAGCGTTCAAGAGGCGGAGATGATACTCGAGGCGGTCGGCCCGACGACTTTGTTTGCCATAACTGCAAACGGTTCTATGGCCGGCGCGTTCTCAGGCTCGTCCATGCTTTGGATTAAACGCCACATGCCGGAAGAATATTCTAAA
>JAFSNU010000470.1 GCA_017447325.1 Synergistaceae bacterium
CGTGAGTTATATTCGCCGGCTTTAATAAATTTAAATAGCTTGATTTATTAATAATAACAGTGCCTTCCGGAGTCGTCGCGCTGACTAAGAAATCGCAAATGCGCGTTCCGAATAAATTTAATCTCACTCTATCTCCGGCTCTCACTGCCTGGCCTTCAAGCAGCGACAAAATATATTTCTCGTCGTTCTCCTTGTCGCTTAATTTCGAATCTGTTAAAGGCTGGAGCGTCAAGCTGCCTGCAAAATGATGCGCTTGAGACTTCTCTATTATAACTTTATCGTCGAGAGCAGCGGCGGCGTTCTCTCGAATTAATCCGTCAATTTGAATCACGCCGCGCCCTGCGCCCGAAGCTGCGTCGCCGGACTTAACCCGCGCGGCCGTGACTTTCTTGCCTGTTATCTCTATTAAATCGCCCTCGTTTAATTCAAGCTCGCTCATGTCGTCGGGATGTATTCTCGCGATGCCGTTTAACGCGTCGCCGGAGTAAGCCTCTTGAACTTTCAAACTCTTTTGCATTTTACAAATTTTCACTTCCAGAAATTTTTTAAAATTTTATGAATATTATAATTTAATTTAAATTTTCTGTGATATAATGCTTAATAGTTTGTTAGAGTTGAGGGGCTTTAGCAAATTATTTTTTAATTTAAATTTAAAACGATTAAGCAAGAGTTTTAAAGTTTTAAAATTATTTGAGGAGGTTTTTGCAATGGCAGCAAAAGTAGATCGTGATGCGTGCGTAGGATGCGAGTCATGCGTCGGAGTTTGCCCGGTTAGCGCAATTTCCATGTCGGACGGAAAGGCATTAGTTGACGAGAGCGCGTGCGTTGATTGCGGAAGCTGCGTTTCGACCTGCCCGGTCGGCGCGATTTCCCAGTAATATTTAAACGCGTGAATTAAAATTTGAAATTTAATAATTAAAGCTCCTGATTTAATTTCAAGTCAGGAGCTTTTTGTTATGATATAATTTTCTAAAATTTATTATTTAATAAAACTTTTTCAAGATTAAACTCGAAGTTTTTCAACTACATTTTCAACTACAAACAAGCCGTGTAAATTTAATTATCATAATTAATTGCACTCGCGTTTACAAAAATAAACTCGCGAAAAATTTTCGTGTTATAATAAATTAACTTGATCAAACTTTCGAAAGACTAAACTCGAAGTTTTTCAGCTACGCCCGTGCGGCGAGCACTTTAAAATCACAGCTACAAATTATTAATCTAAATTCTTTATTTAAAATTAATTGCACTCGCGTTTATTAAAATAAACTCACGAAAATTTTTGCGCAAAATTTTTGTTTGAGTTAAAAATTTTTCAGCAAGGCTTAATTAATTTAAATTTAATTTATAATATAAAAAATTTTTAATTAAGCGAGGTTGTTTAATCATGAAAAAATTTTCGCTGACTGCTTTAATAATTTTATTTGACGCAGGCTTCGCAGGAGCAGAGACGCAGGATGAATAATAATATTAATAATAATATTAAAGATAATAAGATAGTTAAATTAGAATTTTTAATTTTTATTTTTATTATACTCGCGTTTTTATTAAGCCAGACTATCGGCAGCGTCGAACAGCCAGTTAAACAAAACGGCGAGATCCGCGGCATTAATGATTTAAACGGAAAGACTATCGGAGCATTACAGCAGGATGAAAAGTCTTTAGCATATGTAAATAATAATATTGAAGACGCAAAAATTTTTACAGCGCAAGATTATTCAAGCTTGATTAATTTATTAATAGAGAACAAGCTTGACGCGTTTGCGGCAAATGCTGAGGACGGCGCGAAAATTTTAGCTGATAATAATAATCTCACAGCGATCGTTTGGGACAGCGTTATGGGTGCTGCGAGCATTGAAGACGTTAAGACTTTAATTATAATATTAAAATCAAAATATTTTTACAGGACTGTTGCAGCTTATGAAATTAAGCCCGGCACGCGCATAGCTGGAATGGCTGGAACAGAGATGTCGTATTTCCCGCCGAAAATTTTCCCGGGCAGCGAGATGGTCGAGCTGACGACTTTCACTGACATGTTCGCCGCGCTCGAGTCCGGCAAGGCCGACGCCTTAGCTGCTTTCTCAACACAGATGGTTATTGCAAAAGAAAATTATGAAGACATCGCGTATTTTAACACGCCTTTTGTTGTAGTCTCGTGCGGCTTCGGAACGGCTAAAAGCGCGAAGGGCGATAGATTAAAGGCCGAGTTTAATGAATTTTTTGATGAAATAATAAAGAACGGTGAGATTAAAAAGCTTAATAAAAAATGGGCGGCTATGAAGCCTGATGATTTAGCTTCAGCCAAACAGGATTATAAATTTACGGGCGAGAACGGCGAGCTTAATATAACAACGAACGGCCAATGGTTCCCGATGTCTTATTACTCTAACGGCGAATTAACGGGCGAGTTTGTCGAGCTTGTAAATTTATTTTGTGTTTCGCGGGGCTATAAGCCTAAATACGAGTCAGTTACTTATAACGCGGCGTTAATGGGACTTAACACAGGTACGTATGACTTCATGGCCGACACTCTTTTCATAATGCCGGAGCGTTTAGAGCAAATTAATATCACTGCTCCGGTGCTGACGGATCCGATTTATTTAGCTGTTAAAGTCAAGCCCGAGACTGTGACTGTTTCTAAGCTGTCTGCTTTTATTGAGAAAATTAAACACGGCTTCGAGATAAATTTTATTCGCGCCGGACGCTGGAAGATGATATTAAACGGCTTGGGCGGGACGTTTATTTTAGCTTTTGCAAGCATTATATTAGGAACTTTATTAGGCGC
>JAFSNU010000060.1 GCA_017447325.1 Synergistaceae bacterium
CGTGAAATATTTTGAATTTAATTTTGTTGAGCCTCGAGAAAAATTTTGAAAATAATTTTGCCGAGCCTCGCGAAAAATTTTGAAAAGTTTATGGCTTAAAAAAATTTTTCATAAAAATTTTTGTGATGAGTTTATTTTTGTAAACGCGGGTGCAATTAATTTTAAATAAAGAATTTAGATTAATAATTTGTAGCTGAAAATGTAGCTGAAAAATTTTGAGTTTAGTCCTGAAAAAGTTTTATTAATTAAAATTATTATAATATGAAAAATTTTTGTGAGTTTATTTTTGTAAACGCAAGTGCAATTAATTATTATAATTAAATTTACGCGGAGTGTTTGTAGTTGAAAATGTAGTTGAAAAACTTTGGAGTTTAGTCTTGAAAAGTTTTGTTAATTAAAATTTAAAATTATTTTAGCATGAGCTTGAAAAAATTTAAATATGCTAAAATATTTTTAAAATTAAAATTAAAATCACATTGAGAGGGGAAAATTTTTTAATGAGCAACATACCGTCTATAATCGATCATATCGGCATAGCTGTAAAAAATATTGACGAGGCTTTAAAGTTCTGGCAGGATACTTTGGGCGTTAAGTGCACCGGCGTTGAAGAGGTCGCAGATCAGAAAGTCAAAACTGCGTTCTTGCCGCTGAAAGACTCTGAGCTTGAGTTACTCGAGCCGACTGAGCCGGACAGTCCGATTGCAAAATTTATGGAAAAAAATAATGGCCGCGGCGGAATGCATCACGTTGCTTTAAGAGTTGAAAATCTTGAGACAGCTTTGGCTGAGTTAAAAGCTAAAGGTGTGCGCTTAATCGATGAGAAGCCAAGAAAGGGCGCTGGCGGAGCTATGATAGCGTTCATTCATCCGGCGGCGACCGGCGGCGTTCTGCTCGAGCTTTCGCAAAGATAAATTAAAATTTAAATTTAATTGCTGAAAAATATTTTAAATTGCGCGGCGAAATTTTTATTAGGCTTGTTGATCAAGCTTATTAGAATTTTGCCGCATAAGCTTGCCGTTAAGTTCGGCGGCTTGATTGGGCGTTTAATTTGGCTCGTGAGCTGGAAGAAAGTTGACACGTGCGAGAGCCGCTGCGTTAAAGCTCTTGGCGTGGGCGTGAGCATAGCACGCGAAATTATTTTTAAATCTTTTATAAATCTTGGCCGGAGTATAATCGAATTTTTGCGGCTTGATTTAATTAAAAATAATTTAGATAATTTAGTTGAAATTGAAAATTTAGAAATATTAGATGAGGCTTTATCGCGTAATAAAGGCGTTATATTAATGCTCGCGCACATGGGCAACTGGGAATTGTGCGGCGAGTTCATGACTTTAAAAGGCTATAAATTAGCTGCGATATATAAGCCTCAAAATAATAATTTGGGAGCTGAGGATTTTATAAAGTCGCAGCGTGAAAATTCAGCTGGGCTTGACTTGATTGAAGCGCATAGTTTAAATTTACGCGAAATTTTTAGAGCGTTAAATCAAAATAAAGTGCTTTGTGTGCTGCAGGATTTAGATGCACGCAAGCGCGGCGTTGACGTAAATTTTATGGGAATGCCGGCCAGCTGCTATGACGGGATTATTAGAATTTATAATAAATTAGGTTCGCCTATACTGCCGGTTTTATGCATTCGCGACGAGAAAAATTTTATTAAGCACAAAATTATTTTTGAAGACGAGATTATAAGCGATAAAAATAATTTTGGTCAGGACATAAATAATTCGCTTGAGCTTTGCAATAATATAATTGCTGAATGGATTAGAAAATATCCGGAGCAGTGGATGTGGAATTTAGATAGATGGGAATCGAAGCTGAGAGTAAAGAACTCGAAAAAATAATTTTGGGCGTTGACCCGGGGCGTGATAAAATCGGCTTTGCGTTTGCTGATTATGATACGCGCGAATTAATTTTATCCGGAATATTTTATTTTGACGAGCTGCAAAAATTTTTAAATAAAATTAAAATTTTTAATAATTTAAATAATTTTAAAGATTTTGAGGAATGGCAGCGCGAAAATTTTGTAAATAATTTTAATTTAAATAAAAATTTTGAGTTAATAATAGCTTTGGGCGACGGCACTAAAAGCCGCGAGTTTCAAGATTATTTAGCAAATAATTTAAATAATAAAATAATAATCGTTGACGAGACGGGAACGACTTTAGAGGCGCGGAATTTATACTGGCGATTGCACAAGCCAAAGTTATTAACGCGCTTGTTGCCGCAGGGTATGCGGGTTCCTGAAAGAATTTTGGACGATTTAGCGGCGTGGTCAGTTGCGCGTCGTGCTGTGATATAATAAAATACTGAGCGGCCTCTTTAAGATTAAATTAAAAATTAAAAGCGGGACGCGAAGTCTGGAAGGGAGACGGAAAAAATATGGCCAGTATGGATAAGCTTGCCGCCCTTGTAAATAGTTTTGGATCGGCTGTGCTTTCAGTCGGGCGGGAAGTAGGGCTTAACATCGCGCTTGACAAGGCGAAAGTCTCTCAGGGCGTCAAGGTATCGAACGTGTGCGTGGCGGCTCTGATAGGAATAGTCGGCAAGGGCGCAAGAGGAACAGTAAGCATAATGCAGAATAAAGATTCGTTTGACACTGTCGTGACGGCGATGTCCGGCGGAATGATAGCGCCTAACGTTGACGACGCTGTGTCTATGAGCGTCGTTGCGGAGCTTGCGAACATGATCGGCGGCCGCGCATTATTGCAGTCGGCTTTAGGACAGGTTGACGTCACGCCGCCTCAGATGATCACAGGCGATAATATTAAAAATATTCCCCAGCCCGGCCCAACGATGAAGAGCTTTACGCTGCCGTTTAATCTTCAGCCTAAAGGCACTTTGTTCTTAGTCTTGTCGCTCGGGGACGCTTAAATTAAATTTAGAAAATATTAAATAAAATAAAATAAGCTTTAACGGCACAAGCCTGATTGAAAATAAAAATTTTATTAATCAGGTCTTGTGCTGTTTTTTGATTTAAATAAATTTTAAATTTTTAATTAAATTAGGAGACGGACAGTGAACAGGCTATCGCGTTTTAATTTATTTGCGCTGTTAATTATATTTATATTAAATTTAATAAATTTTAAAGCATTAAAGGCCGAGGCCGGAGTTGTGCTTGTGCTTTCGGGCGGCGGGACAAAAGGCTTCGCGCATATCGGCGTGCTTGAAGTTTTAGAAGAGAATGGAATTGAGATCGAGGGCATCGTCGGCACGAGCATGGGCGCGTTAATGGGAGCATTGCGAGCCTCGGGCTATACGCCGAAGCAAATGCGTAAGATAGTTGATGAGTTAGACCTGCCGTCGCTATTAAGCGAGCATACAGGTCCGATGTTCTCGTTTACGGGCAACGATAACAGAGGCCGAATGAGCACTGTATCAGCCTTGACTTATACGAGGCGGCGCGGCGGCCAAACAGGTCCGCTCGGAATTTTAGCCGGTGATAAATTATATAGATATTTTTCTGAATTAACGCGCAATGTTCAGACAGATAATTTTAATGAGCTTGAAATCCCGTACGCGGCAGTTGCAACTGACGTTAAGACCGGCGAAAAAGTCGTCTTGCGCCACGGCAATTTAGCTTCGGCTATGCGGGCTTCTATGTCGATACCGGCTTTATTTGAGCCTTGGATTATTGATAATAGATATTTGATCGACGGCGGCGTTGTCTCTAATCTTCCGGTTTATACTGCGCAGCAATTATTCCCGGGCTTGCCTGTAATAGCTGTCGATATTTCTGATAATTTAGCAAATCCGGATGACGTTAAAATAAGCAGTTACATGGACGTTGTAAGTCAAGCTTTGACGATATTAATGCGCAGGGCTACGAACGAAGAGGGCGCGGCGGCGGACGTGCTGCTCACGCCTGATATTGCAGGCTTCGGAATGCTTGACGACACTCACAACGAAGAGATAATTTCACGCGGACGCACGGCTGCTTTAGCAAAGATTGACGAGATTAAAAAATTTAATGAGCAGGGCGAAAAATTTTTGGCCGCAAAGCGCGATGACTTAAAGCGAGTTAAAAATAATAATAAGGCTGAGCGGGTTCAGGCCGCGAGCAATATCGTTGCAGACGTGCAAATTTTAGGTTTGCCGGAGAAGACTGCGAAAGCTTTAAGGAAAAGATGTTTGAGCTGGATTAACAAGCCGTTTGATAAAAATAAAGTTGACGATATGCTTGACAGGATGAATAACTCGCCGACTATCGAGATGGCGGACTATCAGCTCGCGAAGACGGACGCCGGAGATGTAATCGTTAGATTTAACGTTAGGCAGCCGCCGGACTTGAAGGTCGGAATTTCCGGCTATACGACTAATATGCATCCTAATAGATGGCTTTATTTAAAGGGCGAGGCCCGGGGCGTTTTATCTCAGTATGATTATATTTCCGGCGTGTTAAGGCTCGGCGAGCAGTGGGGCGTGGACTTGTCGTATCAGACTGCTCCGCTTGGCCTGGAATCATGGCGGTTTAATTTGTCGGCTCAGAACTGGGAAATGGATACTAATATGGGCAGGCGCAACTGGGACAGATTTGCATTTGGAGTGAGCAGATTATTTTTATGGGGCGACGTCCGGGTCGGTATCGGCGCAGCTTATGAACACGTAGGCGGAGAGTCCATGTCCAAACATGACAAACATGACACAGCCGGTCCGACGTTCGCGGCGAGCTATGACACGCTCGACATCCCGGGCGACCCGACCAAAGGCCATGCGTGGAGAATCAGCGCGTGGTGGCCTGACTTCGAGGAGATTATTTATAGATTAAATTACTTTAAGCCTTTAGAAGTCTCTGAGAACTGGCGCACGTACTTTAGAGTAGGCTATGCCGAGGGCGATTTGAACAGGCGGGCTCATGCTGTATATTTAGGCGCGGCTGAAGAGCTTTACTCTATCTCAAGGCATCCGATAGAAGCCGAGCGCATGGTCTGGGGCAATATTGCTTTAAGGCGTATTTTAAATAGAAATGCGATGGGAATTTTTGCGGCGGAATTATTTGGAAGCTACGGCTACGCGATGGACAAAAAATATAAGAAGATCGCCGCACCGTGGGAGATAGGCCTTTCGGTGAATTTCCCGAATAATATAGTTGATATTAAATTAGCTTTAATGTACGGGTCTGAACAGTTTAAGACCGGCGTGTTTATCGGCGTGCCTATCTGGGATCATTTCCCGCTGCCGTAAATTTTAAAATTATAAAGCTCGAGGCGCGGCAAAAATTTTTGTTAAGCCTTGAGCAAATTTAAAAAAATTAAATTTAAAAATTAAAATTATGGGGGATTTATAAAATTGGCAAAGAATATTAAATCAAGAAGTGAAGATTATTCGCAGTGGTATTTGGACGTAATAAAGGCCGGTGATTTAGCGGACTACGCGCCGGTTCGCGGCTGCATGGTCATCAAGCCGACGGGCTACGCGATCTGGGAGGAAATTCAAAAAGTTTTTGACGCTGAGTTTAAACGCACAGGGCATAAAAACGCATATTTCCCGTTATTAATTCCGTATAATTTTTTGACGAAAGAGGCCGAGCACGTCGAGGGATTTTCGCCGGAGTGCGCAATGGTAACTCATGCCGGCGGCGAGGAGCTTGAAGAGCCTTACGCGATTCGTCCGACGTCTGAGACTGTTATAGGCCATATGTATGCTAAATGGATTCAGTCGTATAGAGACCTGCCGGTTTTATATAACCAGTGGTGCAATATCATGCGCTGGGAAAAGAGATCGAGATTATTTTTAAGGACTTCGGAATTTTTATGGCAGGAAGGCCACACGGCGCACGAGACTGAGCAGGAAGCCCGCGAGGAGACTTTGAGAATGCTTGAAGTCTATCGTAAATTAATGGAAGATGTTTTAGCTTTGCCGGTCCTGACGGGCGAGAAGACAGCCGGCGAGAGATTCCCCGGCGCGGTTGACACTTATACCTGCGAGGCGATGATGAGCGACAAACGCGCCTTGCAATCTGGGACAAGCCATTTTTTAGGGCGTAATTTTGCCGAGGCATTTGAAATTAAATTCCAGAACAGGCAGGGCGAGCTTGAATATTGCTGGACGACGAGCTGGGGAATTTCGACGCGTTTAATCGGAGCGTTAATCATGACGCACTCGGACGACGACGGATTAATTTTGCCGCCGAAGATCGCGCCGGTTAAAGCTGCTATAGTGCCTATTTCACAAGACGATAAATTTATTGATGAAGTTTTATTGCCTAAAGCTAAAGAGATTGCGGGCATAGTTGATAATTTATACGGCTTTAATCATGTTGTAATAGACAAAGATTTTCACATGAGACCCGGCGACAGATTTTTCACGCACTTGCAGAAGGGCGTGCCGCTGAGAATTGAGTTAGGTGAGAAGGACATTAAGGCCGGCACTGCGAGATTAGTTAGAAGAGACACGGGCGAGAAGATCGATGCAAGTTTAAATGATTTAGAGGCTGTTATATCGCGCGTGTTGGATGAAGAGCAGGCTAATTTATATAATAAAGCTAAGAATTTTAGAATTAGCAACACGCATTTTGCTAAAAATTATGACGAGTTTAAAGATATAATCGCAAATCAAGGCGGCTTTGTCGAGGCATATTTTGCCGGAACGCCGGAGGACGAAGTGAAAATTAGAGAGGACACGGGCGCGACGCCTCGCTGCATTGTGACGGGCGACGACAGGACAGGGCCGTGCATGATAACGGGCAAGACCGGCCGCATGACGATTTTTGCGAAAGCTTATTAATTTTAAAATTAAATTTAAAAAATTTAAATGGCTATAAATTTAGAAAATATAAAAGTACTGGACGAACTGCGGAGCCTTAAAACGGCTCTGCAGGACAGTCTTTGACGTTGATAATTTAAAGCTTAAAGCGCACGGGCTTGAAGTTGAGAGTGCTAAACAAGATTTTTGGAATTTAGAAAGTAATAAGCGCGAGGAAGTTTTAAAGGATCTTGCAAATTTAAATGCGAGGCTCGAGGCTTGGCGCAATATTTGTTCAGAATTTGACGAGCTTGAAGTGCTTGAGGAATTATTGAGCGGCGCGGATTATGATGACAAAGATTTAGCGCAGGAATTTAATGAACGGGCTTTAAAGCTGCGTGAAGATATAGAGCATGAAAATTTATTGTTATTATTAATAGATAATTATGATGCTTGCAACGCGATTTTGACTGTTCATGCGGGATCGGGCGGCCTTGACTCTCAGGACTGGGCGGAAATGCTTTTGCGCATGTATTTAAAATATTGCGAGCGCGAGAATTTTAAAATTAAAATTTTAAATGTTTCGAGCGACGAAGAGGCGGGCATTAAGAGCGCGGAAATTATGATCGAGGGCGATAATGCTTATGGATTTTTTAAGTCTGAGAGCGGCGTGCATAGACTGGTCAGAATATCGCCGTTTGACGCAGCGCACAGGCGGCACACGAGTTTTGCAAGCGTGTTAGTCTCGCCGGAAATTCAAGATAATATAGATTTAAATATAGATATTAGGCCTGAAGATTTGAAGATCGACACGTTCAGAGCGAGCGGCGCGGGCGGCCAGTATGTTAATCGGACTGACTCGGCGGTGAGGATAACGCACTTGCCGAGCAATATTGTCGTCACTTGTCAGAACGAGAGATCGCAGCACATGAATAAGCAGGTCGCGATGAGAATTTTGAAGAGCAGGCTATATGAAAAGGCGTTGAACGAGCGGCAGGAGCAGCTTGATGCTGTAGTCGGCGACAAGAAGGAGAGCAGCTGGGGCAGTCAGATACGCTCGTATACTTTGCATCCCTATACTTTAGTCAAAGATCACAGGACGAATTACGAGACCGGAAATATTCAAGCTGTTTTAGACGGCAATATAGATAAATTCATAATGGAATATTTAAGAGCGCACGCAAGAGGTGAGATTTAAAATTAAAATTTTTAAAATTTTATTAATAATTTTATTTATATTAAGTTTAAATTTAAATGCTGACGCGTTCGAGCCTAAAAATACAATTTTGAGCGCGGCTGAATTAAGAGCCGGAGACTCGGGCTATTTGCTGACTGTGATAAAGGGCGATGCGCCGGAGAAAATTCCTGTAAAAATTTTAAGTTCTGTCGGGCAGAAGTCGCTTGAAGTTAATAATTATATTTTGATAAAAATTTTGAAAGGCGAGATAGCTCGGGGAATGAGCGGCTCGCCGGTTTATGTAAGGCGCAATAAACGTGATTATTTAATCGGAGCTGTTAGCTTGGGCTGGGATTTCGCAGATCATACTATCGCGGCAGTCACGCCTATTGACGACATGATTAAAAATTTGGGTAGAAAATTAAGCGCGGGCGTTGACGCAAATTTTTTAAATAATAAAAATTTTGCGGGCTTGAGTGTTGATAAAAATTTAAATAAAAATTTTGTTAATGTTATAAATATTTCGGGCTTGAGTAAAGGCGCGGCGTTGAAGCTCGGCGAGAGCTTGGGCGTGAATGTGAATTTATTAAATAATTTTAATAATATTAATAAAAATAATAATTTAGAGATACGCGAATATAATTTCAAGCCCGGCGATGCTGTAAGTGCGTTGTTAGCTTGGGGCGACGTCGAGATCGCGGCGACCGGAAC
>JAFSNU010000471.1 GCA_017447325.1 Synergistaceae bacterium
CAACTCTAAAACTAAATCTGCGCCGTTAGCTAAAGCCATCTCGGCACGCGCAAATTTATCAAGCAAAGCCGGATCGCCCCGTTGAGTAAAGTTCGACGATAAAACTATCACGCAGGCCGCGTCTTTAAATTTTGCCTTGGCAGTTTGCAGCATGTAAAGATGACCGTTATGAAACGGATTATACTCGGCTATAATGCCTATAATATTTTTTAAATCTTGCATTTACTTAAAATTTTTTAAATTAAACCAAAATTTATTTGCCGCGTCGCCGGGCTTTCTCGGAAAAATTTTCGGGCAATGCGCAACTTTATGCCAGATTAAAATACTTTTGGACGAATTATCTCCGCCGTAAAAATTTATCTCCGGCTCGCTCAGGCCTAAATAACGCCATTTATTATTAACTTGCTCAAGCTCTTGATTTAATTTCGCGCCCTTGAAAGTCAGCAAGCTGCCGCCGACTTGAACTAACGGCGATAATAACTCAGCTGTAATTCCCACGTCGGCCACCGCACGAGCGCACGCTAAATTAAATCTCTCACGGTTTGAATTTAATTTAGCAAAATCTTCGCTGCGTGAGCAAATTACTTTAATATTTTTTAAATTTAAATTATCTATAATCTCCTGCGAAGCCCGGCACTTCTTGCCCACGCTGTCGAGCAAAATTATATTCAAGTCCGGCCTGCAAATTGCCCAGACTATACCCGGCAAGCCGCCGCCGCTGCCCACGTCTATAATCTCACTGCCCGAAGTCTCCGGCAAAAATTTTAAAGCTTCAAGGCCGTCTTGAATATGCGTGTCTAAAATTTCTTTCGCGTCGCGCGTGCCGGTAAGTCTCACGCTTGTGCAGCTTGCCAAAAGCTCAGCATATTTTATTAAAGCCTGATTAGTGTCCAAAATTTTTTAAACTCTCCTGAATTTATTAATATTTATTAATTTAATTATATAAAAATTTATTTTAAGTTTTTTAAAAATTTCAGTTATAATGATAAAAATTTTTTTACTTTGAAAGGCAGGTTTTATTTTGAAAAAACTCTTATTGTCTTCGCTGCTTGTATGTTTCATGCTGTCAGTCCCCGCTTACGCGCTCACTGAACACGAGTTCAAGGCCGTATGCAGGAGAGGTTCAGTTCAGGAACTCAGGGAAGTTATCAAGGCTAATCCAAATTTCGCAGAAATACGTTTCCGTGAGATGGACACGCCGCTTATTATAGCCGCTGATAAGATAACTAACCCTGAGTTCTTGCAGATCATAGTTGATACCGGCATCAACTTGAACGCTCAGAACGAGGACGGCGAGACTGCGTTAATGGAGCTTATGGACGAGCCGGTGAGCCTTGCATGCGTGAACGTCCTGCTCAAGGCAGGGGCGAACCCGAATGTAACTGACGAGGACGGGAAGACCGCTTTGATGAAAGCTCTTGACGATGACTTGCCGCCTGACATTATCAGTGCTCTGCTCGACGCGGGAGCGGACGCAAAGCTCAGGGACAGGAAAGGCCGCGGCGTGATTGATCACTATTCGCGTAAGGCTTACAGGCTTCAGGGTACTGAAGTTATGAAGAGGCTTGAGGCTGCTGCAAAGTAATTTTATTTTTTAATTAAGTGTCTTTTATGTGCCGTGTTACTAATTGCTATTGCAGTGCCGGCAAGCGCATACTCGTTGCTTTACTCGTTCTCTTCAGGTGATACTTTAGACCCAAGCGCAAATCCTACTTACGGCGTCGGACGCATTGACTTTATTGACTCCGGCGATCGTGAATATTATCCCGTTCCCGAAGTAATTTTCTCAAGCGATACGTGGGCTACCGCAGTTGGAAAGTTTAAGGCAATGGGCGGGAATAGAGAATATCTCTATGTCACCAGAACGGATAAGAAGGCCACTGCCAGTGCAAGCAGCACCACGGGCTATATTATTTACAGCCCTGCGGGCGGCCTGACAGAAACAGCAAATTATGAGATAACTCTTCACTTTAACCCTGCAGCTTCTCTTGATATACTTTTGCCGCCGGATGAATATAACGGTTTAATTTACGCAATTGATCAGAACGGCAATTCAGATCCTGTGCTTAAAGCTTTTGATGCGCGCACCGGTTCAGAATATATGAGCGTTGCACTTGACAAAGGCTATACCGAGCATAAGCTTGTCGCTCTGCTGCCGGACAGCTATAATTACGTTTATGTCTGGAGCTCAAAGCGCAGTGTAACAAGCGCCGACGGGTCTTATACTTCTATAAGCAGCGACATAACAGCATATGACCGCAGCACTCTTGCGAAAGTTGCTTATTATCCGCACGTCCGCACCGGCTTTGACGTCACGGCTCAGAAGTCCGACGACGAGAAGACGGCCTCAGGCGCACTTAAACCTGAATTTGGACGCGGACTTGTCTATATAGCGAAGTCTCCGGACGACAGCACAAAGATGAAGTCACGGCTCGCTCTGGTAGTGTATGATGAAGACGCATCTACGGCAGCTAAACTTGTTGAAATAGACGAAGCTAAGTTAGAAGAAAAAGTTATCGTCACAAGTTCGGATATAAACGGCTGGAATATCGACATCGAGTCGCCGATGCCGGATTACTTGGGCGGAGTTTATTTCCAGTGCTACTCAGGCGACCTTGACGGTTCAATTAACTCCAAAAATCAGGCGTCAGCTAATGGAACTACACTCGTGTATCATTTACCATATGACAGCGGCAGCAATGCTTACAGCAAATTGCTTCAGTGCCCCGAGAGCGGTGTACATACTACTTCCGAGCTTGTCGTCCCGGACGGCACACGCAAGGGACAGATACTTGTATATAAGACCGCAGCCGGAACGGACACGACTGAATATACTGACAATCAGATAAGAGTTTATGTCTGGACGGGCAGAAATACCGGCAGTTATATAATAGAAGAGATCACTGATCCAAACGATAAGCCTCTTGGTGCTGAAGTTGAAAAGCCTTACCCTGACGGTGACGGCTCAAACGGCCTGTTCTTCATGCTTGAGCGTAAGGTAGCGAGCGGCGACGAGGCGGATTCACTTTACCACTGGATCGGCTATACACATTACGCTGAACCCGTATGGCAGTCCGGGGCCGAGCTTGAGATTGAACTCGCAACAGCTCCTAAAGATGACGACGGCAATTTCTATTTTGTGAACGTAACGTCGAGCGTTGACAGCACGGCTAAGACCGGCGTCTCAGTACTCGATCTGCGCAAATGTTATTATGTTGATACGGACAGATGGACTACAGCACTCACTCAAAATCTCGGGAGCTTTGACGTTCCGAAGTCCATATTTGACAAAGACCCCAATGACCCGAACGCTATGCCGATTGAGAGACTTCAAAGCGAGTTCGGCTTCTATCTTGATGAGGACGACCCGTACGACGCGCTGTTTGTCGGAGCTGGTCCTGCCGGCGGAGACTTCAGGTTAACCGTCATGGACTGGGCAACAAGAAACACAAGCTTAAAACCGCTTGTCATTTACTCTGCCGCTGACATGGGCGGATACGCAGGCATCGCCGGAATGATCAAGTTCACTGAGACATATAGCTCCGGCGGTTCAAGCAGCGGATGTAACGCAGGCTTCGGCGGATTATTAGGATTGATGTTCATGTTCCCGGTAATTTCGGCCTGCAGGTCAAAGTTCAGGAAGTAATTAAATTTTAGCTCTCTCCCCTGTGAGTGATTGCAGGGGAGATTTTTTATAATTTAAAATTATTTTAAATTAAAGATTAAGTATAATAAAAATGCTTGACAAATATAAAACGAGTTTTATAATGATTTTTAAATTTTAAAAAAATTTTAGAACGCATGAACAGCTGGAAATTAAAATAAAATTGGAGAATAATAAATTAGATTTAAATTTAGATTTAGATAGTGAGAAGTTAAAGCGCCGAGTTTATTTAAATTTGCTCTATGATTTTTATTCACCGCTCTTAACTGAGAGACAGCGCAATGTTTATGAGTTAATAGAATTTTCGGATTTAGCTCCGGCTGAAACCGCAAGGGCGTTGGGAGTGAGCCGTCAAGCAGTTCATATTTTGCAGCAAAGAATTATTAAAAGGCTTGAAAGCATTGAAAAGAAACTGCACTTCGCCGAGACGATGCAGAAGCTCGAGGCAAAAGTTAAAGCTCTTGAGGACGAGAACGAGAGATTAAGAAAGGATTTAAATGTTTGAGAATTTAAAAGATAAACTTGAAAGCGTAATAGCTAAACTGCGAAGCAAAGGCAAGCTGTCTGAAGCCGATATAGATTTGGCCTTGAGAGAGCTGCGCAAGTCTTTGCTCGAGGCCGACGTTGATTTTAAAATCACGCGGGATATTATCGCAAAAATCCGTGAACGCGCCGTTAAGTTAGACGTTTTAGAATCTATCAGCGCGACGCAGCATATCTCAACTATCGTCTATGAAGAATTAATAAATTTAATGGGCGAGCCAGCGCCGCTAATAATTTCGCCAAAGCCTCCGACAGTGATTTTAATGGCAGGCTTGCAAGGCAGCGGCAAGACGACGACAACTGTAAAGCTTGCGAGAAAATTAAAATCAAGTCATAACCCGCTTGTGGTTGCGTGCGACTTGAGAAGACCGGCAGCTGTCGATCAGTTAAAAGTTCTTGCTGAAGCTTCGGGAATTTCGTTTTACGGCCCGGCAAGCGACAAAGAAAAAGATGTATTAAAAGTAGTAGAGGGCTGTAAAAAATTTGCTGAAGCTCACATGAATGATGTGATTTTATTAGACACAGCCGGAAGACTGCATATAGACGAGGAGTTAATGGCTGAGCTCGCGAGCATCGCAAAAATTTTGCCGCCGCATGAAAAACTTTTAGTCGCTGACTCGATGATGGGACAGGAAGCCGTTAATGTTGCTAAGTCGTTTCACGAGTTATTAACTTTAACCGGAGTAATTTTAACGAAGCTTGACGGCGATACTCGAGGCGGAAGCGCGCTGGCTATAAGAGCGGTAACTGGCGTGCCGGTGAAATTTGCAGGAGTCGGCGAGAACACGGACGCTTTAGAAGTCTTTGACGCAAAGCGCATGGCCGGAAGAATTATGGGCATGGGCGATATACAAGGCTTGTTTGAGAAAGTCCAGGCCGCCGGAATAGATGCTGATGCTGAGAAGATCGCAAAGACTTTAAAGGGCAAGAAGGGCTTTACGCTTGAGACGCTTTTAATGCAGTTTGAGCAGATTGAAAAGATGGGACCGCTGGGCAAAGTCATGGAGATGATCCCGGGCTTCAGCAAGTTAAAAAATTTTAAAGCTGATGATTTAGATAATTCTATAATCGCGCATAATAAAGCTATTATTTTATCAATGACGCCTGAGGAGCGCCGCAATCCGGCTGTGATAAAGGGCTCGAGGCGCAGGCGCATAGCTTTAGGCTCAGGCACGTCTGTTCAAATGGTCAATCAGCTTTTAGCGCAGTACGAGCAGATGAAGAAATTATTTAAGACTTTAGGCTCGGGCAATAAAAGCGCGCTGCGAAATTTCTTTAGTGGGAAGTTTAAGTTTTAAAATTAAAATTTTAAATTTAATATTTAAAATTTAATTAATATAATTTAAAGCATTTTAGGAGGTGCTTTTTCGTACTATGGCAGTGAGAATTCGTTTGTCGCGTCAGGGCAAGAAGAAAGCCCCGTTTTACAGACTGGTAGTCGCGGACTCGAGAGCTCCGAGAGACGGAAAGTTTATTGAGCTGATTGGGACTTATAATCCCATGACTGATCCGGCAGCTGTGACTATCGACGAGGACAGAGCGTTATATTGGCTTGGACAGGGAGCTTCGCCGTCCGACACGGCGCGCGGACTTTTAAAGAAGCAGGGTATTTGGGAAAAATTTGAAGCTAAGAAGGCTTAAAATTTTTAATTTTTAATATTAAATTTTTTTAAAATTTTTTTAAATTACTTCGAAAACCGCTAAAAAAATAGGAGGTGCCACAATGGTCAATTACAAAGAGCTTGTCGAGTTCATCGTTAAACACCTTGTCACTCAGCCTGATGCCGTCATCGTGGAAAAGAGTGATGAAGAGAGCGGGACTAAAGTTTTGATCCGCGTTGCCCATGAAGACGTGGGACGCATCATCGGGAAGCGGGGTGCGACGATCAATTCCATTAGGCTCCTGGCCAAGGCGGCAGCCGTCAAGGCCGGAGAGCGGGTTGACGTCGATATTGTCGAGGAGTAGTGAGTGCGCTAAAATTCTAATTGGACGCGTGACTGCGGCGCATGGGCTTAAAGGCTCGTTATGCGTTATGCCTTTGACTGATTTTCCGGAGCGTTTTAATAATATGCAAAGTTTAAAGCTTTATGACTTAAATAATAATTTTTATAAAGAAATTAAAATTTTAAATGTCAAAGCTGTTGAAAATAAAAATATTTTGTTGATTAAAACGGACTTGAATGATCGGAACGAGGCCGAGGCTTGCGTCGGTATGAATATTTTTATTGACGCCAATGAGCGCGTGGAACTTCCGCCTGATACTTTCTGGATTGACGACCTGCTCGGCCTGAGGGTTGAAGATCTGGACGGCAATGCCTTAGGGATAATTGCAGATTTAATTCAAGCGGGAGCAGGCGAGCTTTATGAGATTCGTGATCCTGACGGCAGGCTGCATTATATACCAGCTGTCTCGGAATTTGTGAAAGAAATTAATCTTGAAGCAGGCTTGATTAAAGTTAAATTAATAGAAGGGCTTTGGGATTAATTATGTATGTAAGCATTATAACGGCCTTTCCGGAATTTTTTAATAATTTTTTAAGCACTAGTATAGTCGGGCGGGCTGTTAAAAATAATTTAATACGCGTTGAAATTATAAATTTGCGTGATTTCGGACGCGGAAATTACAAGCAGATAGACGATTATGCTTTTGGCTCCGGAGGCATGGTCTTGTCCGCGCCTGTGCTTCAGGACGCTTTGGACGAGGCTGTGAACAGAGCCGGAAATAAAAAAAGTTTTGTTGTCTATCCGTCGCCGCAGGGCGAATTATTAACGCAGGAAGTTATCGAGTCGCTTTATAATCAGGAGCATGTGATTATTTTATGCGGCCATTACGAGGGCGTTGACGAGAGATTTATTGAAGAGAACGTGAATCTTGAGCTTACTGTCGGCGACTGCGTATTAACCGGCGGTGAAATTCCGGCGATGACGATTATAGACGCGATGTCAAGGCTTGTTCCGGGCGTAGTAGGACGGGGCGAGGCAGTGAAAGACGACTCGTTTTATAACGGAATGCTGGATCATCCGCATTATACTCGGCCTGAGACATGGCGCGGGCGCGAAGTGCCGAAAGTTTTATTAAGCGGCAATGAGGCTAAGATAAATAGCTGGCGGCGTGAGCAGGCGGTTGACAGAACGCTTGAGCGGCGGCCGGATTTAATTGTCAAAGCTTCGATACGCGATTATATTACCGACGGAATTTATTTCGCGGCGGGCTTTATTGATGTTAATAATAAGCAGGACGGAGCGGCGATAAGCGCGTTGAGTTCTTTATGCAGTTATTACAAGCTTGGCCGGCCGTTTATAGTTGTGCCGGACAGAATTATGCGGCGTGACATAAGCGAGCTGTGCGCTTTAAACACTCGCGAGACGCCGAGAGTATTAGGCAGCTTAGAGCGGGTTTTAGAGTGGATTAATTCGCGTGTAAATTCCCGTGATAAAACGCGTGAAAATGCAAGCGAATGTTTAGTAATAAATATTTTGCCGCGTGCTGAGTCCGGAGCTGTAAATATTTTAGAGGCCAAGCGCATATGTCTTGAGCATAAAGGCTCTGTGCTGTTCTTTATAGCTGACGCAAGTTATGAAGAGCGAGTTTTAAATAATAATAATTTGATTAAAGCGGCGTTGACGTCTGAGAATGACAGCGCGAAGGAGAATTTGCCGCTTGCGTTGCGAGCCTCGGCAGCTCTTGATAGATTTTTGGGCAAACGCTGAGATTAAAAAAATAAGAGAGGTAGGTGCAGTAAACCTATACAGAAAATTAAGTAAAACAGCTGTTTCTAAGGCTGATGTATCAAGTATATAATGACCGTAGTTATTCAGGCAAATTGATAACTGAATATTTCCGGTTGGACGAAGAAAATAAAATGCGAGAACCAAGCGAATTGATTTCGTCCGTAAAATATTCAATCTTTCATGAGCGGATATTTTTATACCGATACGTTAGTCGGGAATTTAGGCCTCTGGAGTGTCATAACAAACGTGAGTAGCAAAACATCGTGAAAGCGGACGCAGGGAACGAGGAATGAAACATAAAAGTTGTTTTATGACTTTTTATAAGTTTTCTGTAACGGTTTAAGTTTATTTAAAATGAATGTATTAGATTTTGTACAGAAAAAATATTTAAAGACCGAGCCGATCCCGGAGTTCAGACCAGGCGACACGCTCAAAGTTCACGTTAAGATTAAGGAAGGCACGCGCGAGAGAATTCAGGTCTTCGAGGGAATTGTCATCGCCCGTCAGCACGGCGGCCTTGATGAGACTTTCACAGTCCGCAAGATTTCCAACGGTATTGGAGTTGAAAGAATTTTCCCGTTACACTGCCCGTCGATTGACAAGATCGAAGTTATTCGTCTCGGTAAAGTTAGAAGAGCGAAGCTTTATTATCTGCGCAATCTTTCCGGCAAGGCCGCGAGAATTAAAGAGCGCAGAAAGTTTAATTAGTTTAAAATTTAAATTTATTCGCCGTGAGATAAAATTTCTTGCGGCGATTATTTTATTATTTATTATTTAATTGCAAAAAATTTTTAATAGCGCGAAGCTTGATTAAAAATTTTAAATTAAATTTATTATTAATTATTAACAAGCGGCGATTAATTTATTATTTATTTAATCGCAAAAAATTTTTTAAGAG
>JAFSNU010000061.1 GCA_017447325.1 Synergistaceae bacterium
ACTTGTCAAGATAAAAATCTAAATTATCCGCATAAATTTTAGCTTCATGTGGATGAATTCCTACAGCAGCATAAGCATTATAATTTTTAAAATTATTCGCCATGCTTAACGCCTTTAAACTATCTTCTAAATCACAGCCGACTATCATAAAACTTTCAACTCCAGAACTATAAGCGCGTTCCATAATTTCAGCCGCGTTCAGCTCAAGCTCTTTTGAATTCGGATGACAATGCGAGTCAATCATTTTTAATTTTAATTTTTAATTTAATAAATCTATAATCTCAGGCTTAAAATCTTTGCCGCTCAAGCTGCTTATAGCGTCCGCAAATCTCGCGAATAAAGCTTTGCGCTCGTCAAATTTAAACGCTAAATTAAAAAATCTTCTGCTGCGTTTCACATCAACTGCAATCTGCTCGATCAGCTCGTCTTTATTTTCAAATTCTTTCATTTTGCGCAGCTTATTCAAGAAAAACACCTGAATATCTTTATCATATAAATCTTGATTAAAATCCATTATATAGACTTCAGCCCTTAAATCTTTAACATCTTTAAACGTCGGGTTATATCCAACAGAGACGCAAGCCGCGTGCCATTCAGCATTCTTATTATCATTATCAAAAATTGGCACTGCCGCCGCGTAAACAGCTTCAGCCGGAAATAATTTCCTGTCTTTAATATCAAGATTGGCAGTTCTGTAGCCTAACTCGCGTCCTCGCTGCGAGCCTTTTATAACTTTCGTCCATAAAAACCACGGATAGCCCAACTCAAAAAACATTTGATTAGTCACGCCATGTGCGACTTGCCGCCTAACTTTCGCGCTCGAGAAAAAATCCACCTGCACAACCCATAAGCCCGCGCCGTGTTCAACGCAAAAATTTTTTAAAATATCCAAGCCGCCCTCTTGCCTGCGTCCAAATCTAAAATTATTTCCGACAACTATTCCGTCAATTCTTATATAATTATTCAGCCGCTCCAAAAATTCTAAGGCCGGCAAATTTCTTAAATCATCATCAAATTTAATATTAATTAAATGCGGCACGCCCAGCACCCTGCGCAGAACTTCACGTTCGCGCGGCTCAAACATTACCGCCTTTAATTTGCCCATAAAAACTTTCGGATGCGGCTCGAACGTAACAACGCCCCAGTCAGTCCTGTTTTCATTAGCAATTCGACGCGCCGCGTTAAATAATTTTTGATGTCCCGAGTGAAAGCCGTCGAACGCGCCCAAAGTTATGATCATTTTTACTCCTGCCTTTAATTTTAATTTAATTAATTATTTTTATATCTCCAGCGTCTTTAATATCATTAAAGCTTAAAGCATCTTCAACTTTAAAATCGCCTATAGAAATACGCCTTAAAGATTTAACAAACGCGCCGCAGCCCAGACGCCAGCCTATATCACGTACTATACTGCGAACATACGTCCCGCGCCCGCACAAAATTTCAAGCTCCGCGCAATTATCTTCAACTTCATTAATTCTTTTAATATTTTCAATAAACACAGCTCTTGATTTTAATTTTAAATTCAAATCTTCGCCCGAACGCGCAAGCTTATGCGCCGGCACGCCGTTAATCTTTAAAGCTGAGATCTCCGGCGGCCTCTGCATCCGCCAGCCGTAAAAGCCCGGCAAAATATCATCAAGAGCTTTATTATTTAATTCAAAATCCTTTTCATATTTAAATA
The DNA here is from genome assembly GCA_017447325.1 of Synergistaceae bacterium. Classification (GTDB taxonomy): domain Bacteria; phylum Synergistota; class Synergistia; order Synergistales; family Aminobacteriaceae; genus JAFUXM01. Next base: position 1,685 of record JAFSNU010000061.1, read on the forward strand.
TAATATTTCCTGAATAATCGCACGTGTCCGTCGCAGCTCCGGCCTGCAGCTTTACTCTATAAACTTTAAGCTGCGTCATGAAATAATCAAACATGCGCGTATTTTTTCCAAGCAAAATTATTAACAAGCCCGAAGCCGTCGAGTCAAGCGTCCCCGCATGGCCGACCTTAGCCTTTAATAAATATTTAATTTTATTCACGCACTCAGTGCTGCGAACGCCCTCCGGCTTGTCGATCAACACAAGCCCGTTAATATCTTTATTAATTTTCAATTAAAATTTTCAAGCCTTTCAAGCTTATTATTTTTATTATTTATCAAGCTCAAGCATCATGCTTTTAATTTTATCCATAACTTCGTCAAGCTTTGCGTCATGAATAATAGCTCCGGCAGCCCGTGCATGTCCGCCGCCGCCCAACGCCCGCGCTATGTCAGCAGCATTAAATTTATACGGCCTTGATCTTAAACTTAACTTAACGCAGTTATTCGGCATCTCGTTCATGAACGCCGCAACTTTCACTCCTGCAAGCGTCATTAAACACGCCGGCAATCCTTCAGTATTAGCCTGCACCGCGCCCGTCTCTTCAAAATCTTTTGCGTAAATATAAGACAGCGCAAAATTTTTATTATCGCCAAAAATTTTTATGCGCTCCAACGCTCTGCCCCATAAGGCCATCCCGGGAGTATCCTTCGTCTGCGTGATTGCGTCAGTCATCTCGCCGGCGTCAACGCCTAACTCGATTAACTCAGCCGCTAATCTATGCGTCCTTGCGCTCGTGCTTGAGAACGCGAAGCCGCCCGTGTCCGTCCACATTCCCGTATATAAACTTTTAGCTACATCAAGCGTAATATCCCAGCCGCCGGCTTTTAACAGCAGCGTCATTATCTCCGCCGTCGAGCTTGCATGAGCTTCAACGCAGTTTACAAATCCAAAGCGCGTATTATCTTCATGATGATCTATATTTAAAATTTTAAAATCATTTAAATTTATGCTTTCATCAATCTCAACGCTGCGGGTTTCATTAGCGCAGTCAACAAATACATATAACACGTCCTGATTATCAAATTTAAATTTATCTAAACAGGGCGTGTATATCTCAGAATTTTTAATAAATTTATACGAATTTGGAATTTGAGCGTCCGG
>JAFSNU010000062.1 GCA_017447325.1 Synergistaceae bacterium
CTGTGCGAAAGATTATTAAAGAAGTACGTCAAGAGTTATAGATTAGGCGGCGAGGGCGAAGGCGGCTTTGGCGTGACTATAGTTGAGTTTAAGAGCTAAAGCTTGGCGGCGTGAGTTTAAGAATTAAAATTTAAAATTTTTTAAAATTTATGGAGCATAGCATGAAAAATAATTATATTATCACCGGCATGAGCTGCGCGGCATGCAGTGCGAGGGTTGAAAAGGCCGTAAAGAAACTTGACGGCGTTGATAACTGCGCTGTAAATTTATTGACTAACTCGATGAGCGTCGAGGGCGATATTGCGCCTGAGGTCGTTATCGCGGCGGTAGAGAAGGCCGGCTACGGAGCAAAATTAAAAGATAATGCTAGAAATTTAAATAGTAATAAGAATAATGAAGAAGATTTATTAGAGGATAAAGATACGCCGGTGTTAAAGCGCAGGCTGATATTCTCGCTTGGATTTTTGATTTTGCTGATGTATTTCGCGATGGGGCATAGCATGTTTAATTTGCCGCTGCCGGAATTTTTTAATAATAATCCTGTTGCGGTTGCTTTAATGCAGTTAATATTAGCGGCTGTGATAATGGTGATAAATCAAAAATTTTTTGTGAGCGGCTTTAAAAGTTTATGGCATCTTGCGCCGAACATGGATACGCTCGTGGCGATGGGATCGATGGCGTCGTTCGCTTGGAGCGTTGTAGTTTTGTTCATGATGACGCGCGGAAATATAAATAATCTGCATAATTTATATTTTGAGTCAGCCGGAATGATCTTGACGTTAATCACTGTCGGCAAAATGCTTGAAGCGAGGTCTAAAGGCCGGACTACTAACGCGCTGAAGAGTTTAATGAAACTTGCGCCTAAGACTGCGATTATTGTTAAAAATAATTTGGAAGTTGAAGTTAAAATCGAGAATGTGCGTAAGGGCGATATATTTATCGTGAAGCCCGGGGCAAGCGTGCCGGTTGACGGAATAATTATCGAGGGCTCGAGCGCGTTGAACGAGGCGGCATTGACGGGCGAGAGCGTGCCTGTCGATAAGACTGTCGGAGATATGGTCTCGGCGGCGACGATAAATCAAAGCGGCTTTATAAAATGCGAGGCAGTGCGCGTCGGCGAGGATACGACTTTATCGCAAATTATAAAAATGGTGAGCGAGGCGAGCGCGGGCAAAGCACCTGTTGCGAAGATAGCTGACAAAGTCTGCGGCGTGTTTGTTCCGGCTGTAATAATAATTGCAATTATAACTGTCTTGACATGGCTGATGCTCGGCAAAGATTTTGGCGCGGCGTTGTCGTACGGAATAGCGGTGTTAGTGATAAGCTGTCCGTGCGCTTTAGGCCTTGCGACGCCTGTTGCGGTAATGGTAGGCAGCGGAGTCGGAGCGCGTCACGGAATTTTATTTAAGACTGCTGAAGCTTTAGAGGAAGCCGGCAAAATAAAAATCGCAGCGTTGGACAAGACCGGAACTATAACAAGCGGCGAGCCGAAAGTCACGGATATTTTTGCTGATAATAATAATAATGATGAATTAATAAAATTTGCGGCGGCTTTGGAGAGCAAGAGCGAGCATCCGTTAGCTAAGGCTGTAATGGAGTACGCGAGATTAAATAATATAAGCGCGTTGGACGTTAAAGATTTTAAGGCATTGCCGGGCAACGGGCTTGAAGCAGTTTATGATGACAAAAAATTATTAGCCGGAAGCATGAAGTTTATAGCTGAACAAATAAATTTGAGCGGCGAGTTAAAGGCTAAAGCTGAGAGTTTAGCGGAGCAGGGCAAGACGCCGCTGTTATTTGCACGTGACGATGAGTTATTAGGAATAATCGCGGTGGCCGACACGATAAAGCCGGACAGCAAAGAGGCGGTGCGCGAGCTTAAAGATTTAAATATTAAAGTCGTAATGCTGACGGGCGACAATGAGCGCACGGCCAAGGCAATAGGCGGACAGGCCGGAGTTGATGAAGTTATAGCCGGAGTGTTACCGGACGGCAAGGATGCTGTGATTAAAAATTTGAAAGTTGACGGGCTGAAGGTTGCGATGGTCGGCGACGGAATTAATGATGCTCCTGCGTTGACGAGCGCGGACACGGGCTTTGCGATCGGCGCGGGCGCTGACGTAGCTATCGACGCGGCTGACGTTGTGTTAATGAAGAGCAGTTTAAAGGACGTTGCCTCGGCAATAAGATTGAGCAGGAAGACTTTAAATAATATCCGGCAAAATTTATTCTGGGCGTTTATCTATAATATAATAGGCATCCCGTTAGCGGCCGGCTTGTGGGGCTTTAGTTTAAATCCCATGTTCGGAGCTGCGGCGATGAGCTTGTCAAGCTTCTGCGTTGTATCTAACGCGTTAAGATTAAATTTTGTTAAAATATAATTA
>JAFSNU010000063.1 GCA_017447325.1 Synergistaceae bacterium
GGAATTTAAATTATAATTATAAAAAATAAATTTAAACGAGGTATTAAATAAAATATGGCGGATTTAAAAAAATTAAGCGTAGTTATACCGGCGTATAATTCTGAAAAATATTTAGAAAAATGCGTTAAAAGCATAGCAGAGCAGACTTATCAAAATATTGAGATAGTTATAGTTAATAACGGTTCGACTGACAGCACGCCGCAAATCTGTGAAGAGTTGAAAAATAAATATAATAATCGCGAATTTAAAATTATAAATTTAAATCCTAATCAGGGCATCAACTGGGCGAGACGCGCGGGAGTTGAAAATGCGGACGGCGAGTATATCGCGTTTATTGACAGCGATGATTATTTAGAGCCTGAGACTTACGAGACGTCCATAAAAATTTTAGAAAATAATAATTGCGATCTTGCGCAGTTCGGAATTAAACTCGTTAATCTTGACGGCGAGCTTGTCGGCGAGTGGACTCGCCAGGACATGACGTTTAATAACAGCAAAGATATTTATAAATATTTTCTGACGGATAAGACGCCGACTTGGGACATGTGGGATAAAGTCTATAAGCGTAATTTATTTGAAAATTTAGAGTGGCCTAAGATTTCGGCTCTTGAGGATTACTGCATGTCGGCACAGATTTTTGCGAAGGCTGATAAATTAATTACTATTAATAAAAATTTTTATAACTGGCTTCAGCGTCCGGACAGCACAGGTCAATCAAATAAATTATCAAAACTTGATGACGTTCTTGCAGCGTCAGAGCTTGTAATTAATTTAACGCTCGAAAAATTTCCAGAGATGCTGCCCGATGCTTTAGCCCGCGAAATAGGAGGCTTATCAAATTTTTTGCTTGACTTTTGGCCTCAAGTGTCTCAAGTTATACGCAAAAACTATATTAATATGCTCAATGAATTTAAAGCACGCGGAATAAAAATTAAAGCAAGCACAGCCGAAAATCAAAAATTATTGCTTCACGCACATTATTTAACAACTCATCCAGTATTATATAAAGCTTACTTAACGACGCGCCTCGCGATTAATAAGCTAACTGGAATTTAAAAATTATTCAGCGTAGATAACAATATCTCTCAGCGAGTTATAATATTTTAAATTAAACACGTTAAAATACGGCTCGAAAATTTTATAAACGCTTCTGACGGACTGCGCGCTTATCAATAACGCTCCGTCAGATTTTTTATTATCTTTATCATCTAAATCATCGCTTAAATCCATCGCAAAAATTCCGGCTTCGTAAAGCTTATTAATTAACTCTTCGCGCTTGATTTTATTCTTGCAGCTTACTTTGATTAAAACTCCGAACGGCGGCAAGTCTAAATCGCGCCGCGTCTCGAGCTCAGCCTGCCAAAATTTCTGCCAGTTCAAATTATTTAAAGCAAATTTAAAATTCTCGCGTCTTGTTTGAATTAAGACCTTACGGGCTTGAGCTTGCTTTAAATCTTGCGAGTTTAAATTTAATTCTTGCGAGCCTTGCGTTAAGCCTTGCGAATCTAAATCTTGTGTGAAATTTTGCGCGTTTAATTCTTGTGTCGCGCCTTGCAAGTTTAAATCTTGCGTTTGCTCTTGAGTTAAATTTTGTTTTAAGTCTTGCGTCATGTCTTGCGAGCTTAAATTTAATTCTTGCGAGGCTTGCGTTAAGCCTTGAGAATCTAAATCTTGCGTAAAATTTTGAGAGTTTAAATTTAAATTTTGAAAATTCACGCCCCGCCAGCATGACTGCCACAGCATGTTAAAAACTCTAAACCGAGCATTATAATCGCTGCGGCGCAACTCAGCGTCCAAGTCAAGCCATGCTATAAGGCCTATATCTAAATCGCCGCATAAAGTCAAAGCTCCGCGCGTGCCTATAATTAAGCTCGGCGAATTAATATTTTTTAAATTAAATTTTTTATTCGCGTCATGCAGAATAATTTTATAATTCTTAATTAATATCTCGGCAGCGTTAAACAAGACTTCAAGGCCGGGCCGCTTGCCGGACAAAACTTCGCCGCCGCACTCGGGACATTTAGTCAGCATCTCGAGCTTGTTATTGCAGCGCGGACATTTTAAAATTTGTCCGTCGTGCTCGCTGCGCATGATGCTTCCGCACTTATCGCATTTAATAGCCTTGCCGCACTTTATGCAAAAGACTTCAGCCGCTCCGCCCTTACGATCCAACAGCCACGCGACATGACGGCCGTTCTCAAGCTCTTGACGCGTCCGCTCGAGCATAGAAAAAGTAACCGGCAGCTTGCCCTCTACGCCCCGCTCTTCAACTTTTAAAGATTTATTTATATCTACAAATATTAAATTATTTTTGTCCGGCATTAAGCTGAAATTAATTTTATTTAAATTTAAAATATTTTCGCGCTTGGACGAACTTTCAGAATTTAAATTTTTATTTAACTGCTCACGTCCTGCTGAAGTAATATTGCTGCTCATGAAATTTTTAGGCAAGTCTGAGTCAGAATTTAAATTTAAAATATTTTCGCGGCCTTGCGAATTAATATTATCTCTCGTTAAATTTTTATTTAAATTTTCGCGGCCTGATAAATTTTCAGAATTTAAATTTAAAATACTTTCGTGGTCTTGCAAATTAATATTTTCACGCTTCAATTTGAGAAACGACACCCCCCTGCCCGTTGGGCATCCCCCCTTACAGGGGGGACAAAAATTTGCCGATTCTATAATCTTGCCTCCACTGTAAGGGGAGGTGACCTCGAAGAGGTCGGAGGGGTGAAAGTCCCCTGCCTGTTTTTTTATAAGCCGCATGAAAGTCTTTGACGAAGGCATCCGTCCGGCTAAAATTAACTCAGACTGCAAATCTAAAGCTCGTTTGCCGGCGACGCTCCGCGCTGAAAATATAGGCGTTTTACGCGACAAATATCCCTCGCTCGCTTCGTCCTCGACTATAATACTATCAAAATCAAACGGCGCGAACACTCCGCCGGGCGGCGCTATCACGTTCTTAAAATTTCCCGAATAAATTTCACGCCACGCGTCCCATAACTTTTGACCGCCGACGCTCGGCCATAATATAGATAAATCTTTTACGTCTTTCGGCAAATTATTGAAAAATTTTTTGGCAAGCTCGGCCTCGGGAAATAATATTAAATTATTATGCTCACGCCTTAGCATGTCGAGATAAAAATTAAACCGCGTATTATCTCTCGGGTCAAAAAAATTTTGCTCGCGAAAAATTTTATTATTATTAAAATTAAGATTTGCAGATTGAGAAAATTCCTCCGGTGTTAGCACCCCTCCGTCGCTGTCGCGCCACCTCCCCTTACAGGGGCGGCAAGAACTACAGAGCGGCAATCTCTCGCCGTCCAAAATTTGACCGGGCAATATAGTCTGAAGAGCCATGCCGGTTCCGCATAAATAAGTTTTGCCGAGCCATTGCGCCAGCTCCCATAAGCCGAATTTTAATACAGGCTCATCGTCTATTAACTCTATAATTTCTTTAATCTCGAAATTATTATTTGAATTTAAATTTTCGGCGCAAATAAAGCCCGCGCGTTTGCCGTTATGCTTGCCGAACGGCACTCGCACGCGCAGGCCTGATTTTAAATTTAAATTATTATTATTAAAATTAAAATTATAAGTAAACTCGTTCCACCACGGGCCCGGGACGATCACGTCAAGCAGCATTTATTAAAGCTTATTACTCGTTAAAACGTCCCACATCTTGTCGGCAACTTCAAATTTAGTGCCGGACAAAATTATATCGTCGCCGTATCGATTTAATAAATGCACGGTGTTCATGTCAGAGCCGAAGCCTGAATTATCGCCTAATATATCATTGGCCATAATATAATCAAGATTTTTGCGCTCAAGTTTTAATTTAGCGTTATTAATTAAATTATCAGTCTCAGCAGCGAAGCCGACTAAAATTTGCGAATTATTTTTTCTAATTCCGACTTCAGCCGCTATGTCAGGATTTTTTTCAAGCTCAATGCTAATATTATCCTGATGCTCGCGCTTGATCTTTAAATTTTTAAAATCTTTAGCTTTATAATCTCCAACTGCGGCCGCCTTAATTATAAATCCCGCCCAGTCCAAATTATCTATAACAGCCTTTAACATGTCCTGAGCCGAAGTAACTTTTATAACTTCAAAGCCGTAAAGCGAATAATTATCAGGCAGTGTCACAGACCCTAAAATTAATTTTATATTTGCTCCGCGCCGCCATGCAGTCCGTGCAACTGCAACGCCCATTTTGCCCGTGCTTGGATTGGAAATAAATCTTGCGGGATCTAAAAATTCGCGCGTAGGACCGGCAGTAATTAAAACATTACAGCCCTTTAAATCTTGTTTGCTTGCGGCCTTTAAAATTTCTTCAAAAATTTCATCCGGCTCGGGCATCCGTCCCTTGCCTGTAACACCGCAGGCTAACTCTCCAGACTCAGGCTCGATTATCCAAGCTCCGCGATCACACAAAATTTTTAAATTATCTTGCGCAGCTTGATTTAAAAGCATGTTGACGTTCATTGCCGGGAAAATTAACACCGGCTTATTATTAAGTCCGCAAGCTAACACTAACGAGCTTAATAAATTATCAGCCATGCCGTGAGCGAGCTTCGCAATAGTATTAGCAGTGCACGGAGCTATAACTATAACATCAGCCCAGTCCGCTAATTTTATATGCGGTATCTCAAAGCCTTTATTATCATCCAATAAATCAGCGTCACGCCAGACGCGCCTGTGATTTAAAGTTGATAAAACTAAAGGGCCGACAAATTTTGCCGCCGCGTCCGTCA
>JAFSNU010000064.1 GCA_017447325.1 Synergistaceae bacterium
CAACGTCAGCCTCAATGCCGTCATAAGCCGCGTGTGAATTTGCAATTTTTATATAGCCGTCTCGTGATGTCATTATAATCGGGTTGCCGCTTTTATCTTTAATGAACCAGACATCCCGCGCGAACGGATCGAGTCCGTAAGCGCTGGCCAAGTGTAAAAACATTCTCAGCTCGTCGTCGGTCGCGCCTTTTGCAACAGTGCGCTTTATCGTGTCTATCTCTTCACGCGTCCAACCTGAATTATTATTTATAGCCTCTAATGCTTTGCTTTCCATTTTAAACTGCCTCCCTTACATTATAAACAACGCTGCTTGAAGTCTTGATAAAATCTTGCGCAATTTCAGGATAAGCCTTTTTAAAAGCCGTGCTGTCAAAGCGCGATGAGCTCGTCTCGCTTAAAGTCAAAATTAAATTATTTACTTTAACGCTTTTCACGCCTTGCATTCTGACTTTTTCATCTAAAACAGCCTTCGCGTCATTCTCTAACTCGCGTCCGGCCTTGCTTAATTCACGCGCTTCTTTTAACAATTCAACAGCGTTGTTAATATCAGCGTCGTTGGTCTGCAAGACGCTATTATCAACGTGAGTATCGCGCTTGTGACTGCAAAGTTCACAGTGCTTGCAATAGTCGCAGTAAGAACACGCCCAGGCTTCGTATCTTTCACCCTGCTCCGGAGCTTTATCTAAATTTAAAATTCTTTCGGCGCGTTCAATAATTTTATTCATGCGCTCCGGCTCGTAATCAAAAAAGTCGATATGTAGCTCAGAATTATTTTTATTCATGCCCGCTATTGCGAGTTTATCGACAGGAAAGCCCGCGAGCTTGGCCGCATAAGCGTAAACATGAAGCTGGTCGGCGTACTGCGGCTTGTCTTTTATAGTTCCGTTACGTTTCCAGCTTATAAACGCGCGTTCGTTCATCGTCTTTATATCAACTAAAACATTATCGCAGTTTAATTTTGACATGAACGCGTCAGGATGCCCGCCTATCTTTCCGCCGTTTATCGGAGCATAAAACTCTAACGCCGCACTCTGAGAGCCGGGATTATAAAACACGCGCCAGCCGTCCTGATTAAGCCATTTTACTATTAAGGGCTCAAGAGCAGAGCCCACGTCAAATATTCTTTGCGAACTTTCTTTAACTTCGCCCTTAAAGCCATTCACCGCGTAATAAATATTTCTGTCGCACGGGAAGCCGACTTTCGAAGCCGTCATAATTTTTTCGTTCATGTCTTCCGCCCCCTAAAAATTCGCGGCGCTGCGCTCTTCAAGCTCGGCTAATATCTTCGCCGCGTCGTTAAACAAACTCATGCCGGCCTGTAATATCTTGCATACTTCGCTCATCTTTGCCTTGCTGCTTTTAAGCTTTTCGAGATTATTCAAGCATGACGGCAAAACTTCCGACTCGATAAACTTTAACAGCTTAGGAGCAGTAAGCCGTGCCCCAGGCTTGTAAAACTCGTTATTTTGCAAAAGCTCAACCGCGTAACTGCTCTCAAAAAAGTACACTCTGTCATGATGTCCGCGAATCATAGAATTTTTGCCCATTGACGCTTCCGTTACTGCGACAATACGCGACTTGTCCACGTACGACGCTGGCTTATTCGGCGCTCCATTGTAGCCAAGCAGCCTGAATATATTATTCACCGAAAAATAAACTTGCC
>JAFSNU010000006.1 GCA_017447325.1 Synergistaceae bacterium
CAATAAAAAATTAATTCGTAAAACTAAAATTCATTTAAGCTTATTAATTCACTGTCCAAGCTTATATAAATTTTATTTAAAGACTAGATTAAAAATTAAAGCCCTGACAGGCATTTAAATTTAAAATTTTAAAAATATAAAGCCCGGGCAATTAAATAAAATTCCCGGGCAAAATTTTTTAATTTTAAAATTTAAATTATAATCCCTGCCCTGCGCTGCGCTCGTCGAGATTTATATTATTGGCCTTTAATATTTCCCAGACGCGCTTGACTGTGTCGGCCATTAATTTAGGACAAATATTCTTGTGATTATTCTCGTCGCCGTGAATAATCCCGTCGCAGGTTGACGCGCCCCACTTGTCGGAAAATTCCTGCGTTAAATTTTTAACTAACGGCTTTAAAGATTCACTGCGCGGTTCGCTGCTCTTGCCTTTGCCTAAATAAAAGCCAAGCAAGCCCGCGCCGCCGCATAAAGCTCCGCACGTCCCGCCGCACGCTCCTCCGCAGTAGCCCTCCATGGTGCTGACTAACGCGCTGATTAGTTCAGGCTCAGCATTAAGACGCTCAAGGCCTATCGTCATTACAACTTGAGAGCAGCCGAAGCTATCTTCTCTTAACTCCGCAACGCGCTTATCTAAATCAAAATTATTATTCTGCATTTTATATTTTATATTTTTAAAATTAAAATTTAAGAGCGCAGATTTAATTATTAAATGCCGCGCTCTCGTTCAAATCAAAATTAAAATAATTTAAAATTATTTACGCCTTGCCGACTGAGCCGAAGAGCTCCATCTTTGCCTTGACGGTCGCCTTGATCGCGTCCGCGCCCGGAGCTAATAATTTTCTGGGATCAAAGCCCTTGCCCTCGAGATCTTTGCCGGCCTCTATATATTTTCTCGTCGCCTCGGCAAATGCGATCTGGCACTCGGTGTTGACGTTGATCTTCGACACGCCGAGCGAGATAGCCTTTTTAATCATGTCCTCAGGAATGCCCGAGCCGCCGTGAAGAACTAAAGGCAGTTCGCCCGTTCTCTTCTGAACTTCTGCAAGCGTCTCGAACGAAAGGCCTTTCCAGTTCGCGGGATATTTGCCGTGAATGTTGCCGATGCCTGCCGCAAGCATGTCAACGCCGAGCTCTGCAATGACTTTGCACTCTTCGGGATCTGCGCACTCGCCCATTCCGATTACTCCGTCCTCTTCGCCGCCGATTGCTCCGACCTCAGCCTCGATTGAAAGGCCTAAAGCATGAGCAACGTGCGTGAGCTCTCTCGTCTTCTCCAAATTTTCCTGAATCGGATAATGAGAGCCGTCGAACATGATCGAAGAGAAGCCGGCCTTGATGCAGGCATATGCGCCCTCGTACGTGCCGTGGTCTAAATGAATTGCAACCGGAACGGTGATCTTTAAGCTCTCGTCCATAGCCTTGGCCATGTCGGCAACAGTCTTAAAGCCGCCCATGTACTTGCCCGCGCCCTCTGAAACTCCCAGAATTACCGGCGAGTTTAATTCCTGAGCCGTAAGCAGTACGCACTTCGTCCACTCGAGATTGTTGATGTTAAAGTGACCGACCGCATAATGCCCGGCCTTGGCCTTAATTAACATTTCCTTCGCGTTCACAATCATAATAATTACCCCCAAATTTAAAATTAAATTTAAATTTATTATATTATAAAATTTTAAAATTTAATTAGCCGGACTGTCCGAAATTCTAATTTGCCCTTGGCCTGAAATTATTAAATAATATAAATTATTTTTATAATCTTTAATCTCGAGCGTCAAGCCAGGCGTTAAAGTTCCCCATTGCGGCGCGTAAATCATTGGATTAAAGCCGCGGTTTCTGAACTGGCAGCCTTTGCTTGCGTATAAAAATTCTGACTTTAAAGATTTATTCCATTCAATAAGAATATGATCGTCGAAGCTTATCGATATAGTAAGACTAAATTTTTCGCCCGTGTGATCAGATCGCTGCATAATATTATAAAACCATCGCATTAATCTGTCAGCCTCATGCTTCGAATCGATTTTATAAAAATCTTTTATATTTAATAAAAACATTCCGGCCGATGCCGTGAGAATTAATAAAGCGATTAATAATTCTGCAAGCGTGAACGCTTTATTATATTTAAAATAATTTTTGCTCATGCTGATAATTACAAAAAAAATCCGGCCTAAAATCAGCCGGAAAATTTTTTAAATTTTAAAATTTTATTGCCTGATGTAGCCCCATTTGTCGTCAATTCTTACGGCGGCCAAGCCCTCGCTGAAAGGCCTGGCCTCGTCGTATAAATTTGAAATAATTTTTTCACCGGCTGAGTTAATAAATCCCCAGCGTCCGTCCGTAGCGACAGGCGCGTTTCCGTTCGAAAAATTTAACGCATTATTATATCTGTGCGCTATTCTAATTTTGCCCTGCTTATTAATATAGCCCCAGCTTCTATAATTAGACTTTAATCTCACCGGCGCGAGATCATATTTAAAATCTCCGGCCTCGTGATATTTAAATTTAATTATTAATCTGCCTTGAGTGTCTATATAGCCGAATCGGCTGCTGTGTTCGACAAGTGCAAGGCCTTCGCTGAAAGAATTTGCTGAAGTATATTGCGCGGGAATTTTGATAACGCCTTCAGTATTAATAAAGCCCCATAAGCCGTTGACTTTAACCGGCGCTAAATTTTCAACCGGCGAGAATGATTTTGCATCTTCAAAAATCGGAGCGATTGCGAACTTGCCGGTCATGTCGATATAGCCCCAGCGTCCGCCGCTTTGCACTGCTGCTCTGCCTCGAACAAATTCGCGGCCGTTCTCAAATAATTTATCTTCAAACGCGGGATTGCCGGCTGTGTCGATATATCTGTCCCCGACGAACGCGAAGCCGTCGGAAAAATCTCCGGCCTCGGGAATTTTTAGTCTGAACGGAATCGCCATTTGTCCTAAATTATTTACATAGCCCCAGGCCTCGTCCTCTTTCGAGTAAACGGCTGCAAGTCCCTCGTGGAAGTCGCGGGCTTCGTCGAATTTATAATCGATCACAACGCGCGGCAGTTTAGTGCGGGCTGCTTGAGCCTGACTTGAAATAATAATTATTAATAATAAGCTTGTGATTATCGTAATGACTGGAAGAAGTTTATTTATTTTTATGCGCATAATTCAACTTCCTTATTTAAATTAATGGTGCCGGAGGGGAGACTCGAACTCCCACAGAGTTGCCCCCGGCGGATTTTGAGTCCGCTGCGTCTACCATTCCGCCACTCCGGCTTGAACACTCAAATATTTTATATTTCACTCTAAATCTTGTCAAGCTTAAAATAATTTTTAATTTTTAATTTAATCAATCAAAAATCAAAAAATTTTTCGCGCGAAAATTTTTGATCACTTTATTTTTGTAAACGCAAGTGCAATTAATTGCGATAACTAATTTTAGTCAGTGCGTTTGTAGCTGAAAATGTAGCTGAAAAACTTTAAAATTTTTGCGTGAAAAGTTTTATTAAAATTATTTTAGCACAAAAATTTTTGATCTTGCTTAATAAATGTTTGATAAAAATTTTAAAATCTGCGCATGAAAAAATTTGTAACTTATTTTTAAAAATAATTTTGTAATTAATTGCGTGAGCTTAATTTAAAATAAATTTTTGTAGTTGAAAATGTAGTTGAAAAACTTGCCGAAAAATTTTGAAATTGTTTGATTAAATTAAAAATTTTTGCGTTAATTAAAATATATTTTATAATATTTTAAATTGAAATGCGAGCAGGAAGAGAGGCAGATTTATAAATAAAATGTTCACGGGACTAATCGAGGCAGTCGGACGCGTCGAAGCTTTACGTCAAGCTCAGGGCGTTTATGAGCTTGAGCTTAGCGCAAATAATTTTTATGCAGACTTTATTGGCCAGTCTATAAGTGTCAGCGGCGCATGCCTGACTGTCACTGAGATATTAAGCAAAAATAATTTTAAAGTGCAGCTCATGCCGGAGACTTTTAATCGAACTTGGTTTAAAGATAATTTAAGGCCGGGCGTTAAAGTAAATTTAGAACGAGCTTTAAAGTTAGGCGACAGGCTTGACGGGCATCTTGTGCTTGGACACGTTGACGGCGTCGCTGTGCTGCGGGAGTTAAGCGGCAATGAGCAAACTAAAATCGCTGTGTTCGAGCCGGAAGATTTAAGTTTATTAAAGGGGATTGTTAATAAAGGCTCGGCTGCTGTTGACGGAGTGAGCTTGACTGTCATCGAAGCTAATAATAAAAATTTTAGCTTGGGATTAATTCCTGAGACTTTAAAAAATACTTCGCTCGGTGATTTGAAAGTCGGATCGCGCGTTAATCTCGAGACGGATATATTAGGTAAATTTGTCGAGCGGCTTTTGAATTTTAAAGATTATAATAATGAAAATAATAAAAGTAATTTAAATCTTGAAAGGCTGGCAGAGCTTGGCTATGTGTAACTGCAATAATAATTTAAAACTTGACGAAATGAAAATTGAAAAATTGGTCGGGAAACGCGTTGAAAAAAAATTAGAAGTAAATATCCCGACTGAGTTCGGAGTGTTCAGAGTTCACGCATATAGAAGTTCGATGCAGGACGACGATGCTCATACGCATTTGGCTTTGGTCATGGGCGATATAAATTTGCGCGATGAGAGCGACAGCATATTAGTTAGAGTTCACAGCGAATGTTTTACCGGCGACGTGTTAGGGTCTTTGCGCTGCGACTGCGGGCCTCAGCTTCACGCGGCCATGGCGCACATAGCTGAAGAAGGGCGCGGCGTTGTGCTGTACATGAGACAGGAAGGGCGCGGCATTGGATTATTAAATAAATTAAAGGCGTATAAACTGCAGGACGAGGGACTTGATACGGTCGACGCGAATATCGCCTTGGGCTTTCCGCCTGACATGAGAGATTATAGAACGGGCGCGGAAATTTTAATGGACTTGGGCTTAAAGCGCATTAGATTAATGACGAATAATCCAAAGAAAATTACAGGGCTTGAACATTACGGAATTGAAATCGTTGACCGAGTGCCGTTGTTAATTAAGGCAAATAAATTTAACGAAAAATATTTGAACACTAAAGAAGCTCGCATGGGGCATTTATTTTAGTTGTTATATAATGTTTGTAAATTAATTTAATTTAAAGGAGTATTTTTTAATATGCGTGTCATAGAGGGAAAGTTAGTCGGCACTGGCTTGCGCATCGCGATAACTGCGTCGCGCTTTAACGAGCTTGTCGTGAACAAGTTAATCGAGGGCGCGAAAGATATTTTATTAAGACATGACGTGTCTCATAATAATATTGATATTTATTGGGTGCCAGGCGCGTGGGAGCTGCCGTTGGTAACTAAAGAAGTTGCGTTGAGCGGCAAGTATGACGCTGTTATTGCACTCGGCGCGGTGATACGGGGCGACACTCCGCATTTCGATTATGTAGCAGCTGAATGCTCGAAAGGCCTCGCGAGCATCGGACTCGAGAGCAGAACGCCGGTTTTGTTCGGAGTTTTAACTTGCAATAATTTAGAGCAGGCTTTAATCAGAGCGGGAAGCAAGGCCGGCAATAAAGGCGCGGACTGTGCGCTCGGTGCTATCGAGATGGCGAATTTATTACGCAATATAAGATTAAATAATAATAATTCAGAAAGTGTGAATGTGTAATGCTTGATTTAAAATGGATACTCGCGAATAAGGACAAATTTGCCGAGTGCTTGAAGAATAGAAATTTTGATTTTGATTTAAATATTTTAGAGAATTTAGATTTGGAACGCCGCAAGATTATCGGACAGACGGAAGAGCTTAAGGCCAAGCGCAACGAGGGATCGCGCAAAGTCGGAGCGGCGAAGAGAGCGGGCGAGGACGCAAGCGAGCTCAGCGCAGAGATTAAATTAATGGGCGACGAGATTAAAGCTCTTGACGAAAAATTAGCCGGCATTGAGACCAAGCTTCATGATTATTTAATGGCTATTCCTAATAAATTAAGCGACACGACGCCGGTCGGCAAGGACGAGACTGAAAATGTCGTTGTACGCACTTGGGGAACGCCGAAGGATTTTGCGTTCGAGCCGAAGCCGCATTGGGATTTAGCTGAAGATTTGGATATTATAAATTTTGACAAGGGCGTCATGCTTGCACAAAGCAGATTTGCCGTGTTAAAGGGAATGGGAGCGAAGCTTGAACGCGCGTTAGTAAGCTTTATGCTCGACTTGCATACTCAGAAGCACGGCTATACTGAAATAGAGCCGCCCTTTATGGTTAAGAGCGAAATTTTAGAGGGCACGGGACAGCTGCCGAAGTTCGCCGAAGATTTATATAAAATCGAGAACGAAGATTTATGGTTAATTCCGACGGCGGAAGTGCCTTTGACTAATTTAATGCGTGAAAGTATTTTAGATGAAAATGCTTTGCCGTTATATTACACGGCTTACACGGCTTGCTTCAGGCGCGAGGCCGGAAGCGCGGGGCGAGACGTGCGCGGCTTGATGAGACAGCATCAGTTTGACAAAGTTGAAATGGTAAAAATCTGCACGCCGGAGACGAGCTATGACGAGCTTGAAAAGTTGACGCATGACGCTGAAGAAGTTTTGCAGATTTTAAATTTGCCGTATCGAGTAATGGCGTTGAGTTCGGGCGATATTGGATTTGGATCTGCTAAGACGTATGATCTTGAGGTCTGGCTGCCGTCGCAGAATCAGTATAGAGAGATCAGCTCGTGCAGCAACTGCGAGGACTTTCAAGCGAGGCGCATGAACTTGCGTTACAGGCCGGAGGGCAAGGGCGAGAAGCCGCGTTACGCTCATACGTTGAACGGCTCGGGAATTGCGGTCGGCAGGACGTTAATTGCTATAATGGAAAATTATCAGCGTGAGGACGGAAGCATCTTAATTCCTGAAGCTTTAGTGCCGTACATGGGCGGCGTTAAAGAAATTAGAAAATAAATTTTAATGTCGAAAAGCTTAATAATATTA
>JAFSNU010000065.1 GCA_017447325.1 Synergistaceae bacterium
GCTCGCGGCGGAAAGTCTAAGGCTGAAGTCGTAATCTCGTCAAGTCCGATAGATTATCCGAAAGTTATTGCGCCGAACTTGCAGATAATTTTGACGCAGGACGCGGCGAATGAATTTTCGTATGATACTACGCCGGGCGGCCGCATAGTTTACGATGACTTTTTCGTGACGAGCATCCCGGGCGGCAACTCGAGCGATAAAGAAGCTATAAACGCTAAAATTTATTTATTGCCGATAATTAAAACTGCGCGTGAAAAGATAGGCCGTGAGATCGTGACGAACATGGTTGCTCTCGGCTGCGTCGGAAGAGTGTTAGAGCTTGAGAAAGTCGCCTCGCCAGACTCGTTAAGAAAAGTCATAGCGGCGCACTTCCCTGTTCAGAAAATTGCTGATTTAAATATCGCAGCGTTTGACGCGGGCTATGAGATATTTAGAAATAGTCCCGTGCCGGATTAAATTTAAAATTTAAATGCTCTTGCCTCCCCTGTAAGGGGAGGTGGCACGAAGTGACGGAGGGGTGAAGCACCCCCCAGTCTGCTAACGCAGCCAGCCCCCCTTAGCAAGGAGGCCAAGAATTAAAAAATTGGTGTATCTGTTTAAAATTATGTTTGCTATAATTTAAAAATTTATTAAGCTATAATAAAAACGGGCTGTGAAATTTTGCAGCTCGTTTTATTTTAAATTAACTGGAGGAAAATTAAATTGAGCTTTAAAGAAATTGAGTTTAAAGTTTATGACGGCAAGCCGGAAGATTTTAGCGGGGCGGTGTTGATTGCGCTTAGCGAGGAAAGCGTGAAAGCTGATAAAGCTGCGGCGTTTAGAGATATTATAAGCGGCCTTGCGGAGCGCAAAGATTTCACGGGCAAGAAAGGCGCATTAACGCGCGTGCCTTTATTTAATAATAAAGTTAAGAATATTTATTTATTAGGCCTTGGCAAGAGCGAGGAAGTAAATGCTGCTGTAGTTCGTGATAAATTAGCTCAGGCGTTCAGGACGATAGGCCGGCAGCATAATAATTCATGCCTGTTAATGCTTGATGAGTGCGTTGAAGTTAAAGGCGATGTTTTAATCGAGGCGGCGGAGCTTGCGAGCTATAAATTTGATAAATATAAATCGCAGGACGAAGAAAATAATAATAAAGACGAGAAAAATTTTGCGCTGAATGAAATTTTTGTATTAAATAAATTATGCGATAAGTGCAGTGCAAAGGGAAAAATTTTCGCCGAGTCGCAGATATTTACCCGTGAGCTTGCCAACGAGCCTGGCTGCGTGATAAATCCGCCGGTTCTTGCTGAGATCGCGGCGGAGCAGGCTAAAAAATTTAATTTAGAGTGCGAGATCTGGGACGAAAATAAATTAAAAGCTGAGGGCTGCGGAGCTATATTAGCCGTTGGCTCGGGCTCTGCAACTCCGCCGAGAATGATACACTTGATTTATAAGCCTAAGAATAAAGCCCGTAAGAAGATCGCGTTTGTCGGCAAGGGAATTACGTTTGACAGCGGCGGACTTGATATTAAGCCGTCAAATTTCATGACGACGATGAAGGGCGACAAGACCGGAGCGTGCGATGTGTTAGGAATTTTAACGGGCGCGGCCAAGCTTGAGCTTGAAGATATAGAAGTTCACGGCTTCATGGCGGCTGCTGAGAACATGCCTTCGGGCTCGGCTTTCAGACCTGACGATATTATTAAAGCCCGTAACGGCAAGACTATTGAGATAGACAATACTGATGCCGAGGGCCGTTTAGTTCTTGCTGATGCTTTATGTTTAGCGAGCGAGTTAAAGCCCGACGCGATTATCGACATGGCGACTTTGACGGGTGCATGCATGGTTGCGCTTGGCCGTTGGAGAGCTGGATTATTTGCTAAAGCTAAAGACGACGCGTTGGCTGAAGCAATTTTAAGCGCGGGCAAGAGGCGCGGCGAAGATTTTTGGCGTTTGCCGGCCGAGGACGAGCATATTGAAGAGGAGTTAAAGTCTCCGTTTGCCGACATGATTAATTCCGGCCCGAGATACGGCGGAGCGACTTTCGCGGCGATATTTTTATCGCAGTTTGTTGATAAAAATATTTCATGGGCGCATTTGGATATAGCGGGCGTTGACTTTATGGATAAAGAGACGGGCGTTTATGCTAAGGGCGCGAGCGGCTTCGCTGTCAGAACTTGCTTAGATTATTTAGTTAATTTATAAATTATAAAATTATTATTAAAAATATTCGCCCTGTGTGATTTGTGCGCAGGGCGGTTTATTTAAATTATTAATTATAATTATTAAATTTAATTTTAAATTCTGCCGTTCATAATATCGCTGCCGGAGTGCATGACATACTCGACGCGGCTGGCTGAAGCTATCTCGCTTGCGGCCTCTGACTTTGCTTTAACTATCGCGTTATCGATCATGTTGTCGCCTTTTACTTCTATTA
>JAFSNU010000007.1 GCA_017447325.1 Synergistaceae bacterium
TCATAATCAGATTTATAAACTATCGGCGTTCGTATAGTCCCCGATGCGCGTATATAAGTCGGCGTATCCATTTTAGACACGGTTAATACGGCTTTCATTAATTCTGTGCAATCCGCCGGAACAATTACTGTCATATTAGGTATGGCACGCATGATAGCTATATCTTCAATACTAATGTGCGTAGCTCCCAGAACTCCTATTGACAAGCCAGATGCAAGTCCTAAAAGATGAACCGGCAATTTCATATATCCCATATTGACTTTGATCTGATCTAAAACTCGAGTTGAAGCAAAACTCGCATACGTTGTAGCCCACACGCACATACCCTCGTTTGCCATTCCTGCAGCAACGCCAATCATGTTTTGCTCAGATATTCCTACATTATAAAGTTTTTCAGGAAAATCTAATTTTAATCTGTTTAGGCCAGAAAAAAAACAAAGATCAGCAGTAATAACCGCAAAATTTGGATATATTTCTGCTAATTCGTGCGCTGCTAAACCAAAAGTTCCGCTCGCACCGATCATTGACCATAATTTTATATTACCCGTGCTAAATTCCATTTTGATCTTCTCCGTTCAACTCTTGCCATGCTTGAGCAGCTTGAGTTTTAGTCATTTGTCTATGATGCCACTCTGGATTATTCTCCATAAAGCTTATCCCTTTACCTTTAACTGTGTTAGCAATTATAACCGTAGGCTTTGAGTATCTTGTTGAAAGTGCTTGCTCACATTCGATAATATTATGTCCGTCAATAGACAGCGTATTCCATCCAAAACTTTTCCATTTGTCACTGAGCGAAAGAAGCGGCATAATCTCTTCAGTGTCTCCGTCATATTGAATTTTATTTTTATCTATTACTGCAACTAAATTATTCAAATTAAATTTAGCTGCCGACATTGCCGCCTCCCACACCGAGCCTTCGTCGCATTCGCCGTCGCCTAAAATTACAAAAACGCGCGAATTATTATTATTTTTGCGTAAAAGAGCTATAGCAGTTCCAACGCCTAAAGACAACCCTTGCCCTAAACTACCTGACGAAAATTCTATACATAAACGTTTATTTTTAGATGGATGCCCGTATAATTCTGTTTCATTTTGTTTGAATGTTTTAAGTTCATCGTCTGTAATAATTCCAGCTTGATGAAGAACGGCATAAACGGCCGGGATGCCATGTCCTTTACTTATGATTGCTCGATCACGTCTTTCGTCATTTAAATAATCAGGCGTAATTTTCATAACTTGCAAATATAAGACAGCTATAATTTCTATCATCGATAAAGTTCCGCCGAAATGCATTCCAGAATTTCCGGCAGCCTCAGCCATTACTAGACAATCCTGCCGCATTTTTAGACAAACGTCTTTTAAATCATAATGCATTACCGCGTCCCCCCGTCAACTCTAATCACTTGGCCTGAAATAAATGACGCTTCGTCCGATGCAAGAAAAGCTATAACATTCGCGGCCTCTTCAGGACGACCCAACCTGCTCAATAAAGAATGCGATACCATTTCTTGATAAGCTTTGTCTTCCATTTGCTTGGCCATATCCGTATCAAGCAAACCGGGTGCTGCAGCGTTTACCCTAATTCCAAATTGCGCGTATTCTTTGGACATAACTTTCGTCAAAGCTATAACAGCAGACTTTGATATTCCATAAGCGCAGTTGCCCTCGTTTAAATCAATACCGGCTATCGACGCTATATTAATTATGCTACCTTTTTTATTACGAGCCATGAGTTTTACTGCAAGCTGAGTAAGCTGCACAACAGCAAAGAAATTTACTTCAAATACGTCTTTAATAGTTTGAATAGGCGTAGTTTGAATAAAGCCTCCGTGGGCAATTCCGGCGCAGTTCACCAAAACGTCAAGCGGCCTTTTAGATTTCATAATCTCAGTAACAGCTGCTTTTGTTCCCTGATACTCTGTTACGTCGAAATATAAAGGTGTTACATCAACTGAATATTTTTGAGCCGTTTCTTGAATAAAATTTTCAAATTCTTCTCTGTGACTTCTTGCACACGCCCAAACATTTGCTCCGCATTGCGCAAATTTTTCAACGACAGCTTTCCCTAAGCCTCTGTTCGCGCCGGTGACTAAACAATTTTTACCGTTTAGATTTAAATTCATAATATTAACCTCAAATTTTGCATTAAATATATTTTTATTTGCAATAAATTTATTTTCATTATAATATAAATTTCATAAATTTTATCATAAATAGGGGTTGACAAGTTTGAATAAAAATGCCACAATTGACGCAGGGACGCAGGGACGCAGGGACGCAGGGACGCAGGGACAGGTATATTCTGCATTTCTTTGGACTTTGAACTGCAATACGGCATCGAAGATTTTAATCAAGAAAATTTAAATTCTTACAAGAAAAATATTTTAGGCGGACGCGGCGGTCTTTCGAAAATTTTAGATTTATTTAAAAATTATAACATTCATGCGACATGGGGACTTGTAGGCATGATGCTTGCCGAGAATAAAGACGAACTCGAAAAATATTTTCCAAATAACAAGCCCGTCTATGCTAATCAAAATCTTTCAAGCTATGCTCACTTAGATCGCGTAGGCAGTGATGAGAGCGAAGACCCGTATCATTACGGCCTGTCTTTAGCCAATAAAATTATCAAAGTCCCGGGACAGGAGATCGGCTCGCACACTTTCTCGCATTATTATTGCAATGAGCAAGGGCAGACTAAACAAGATTTTCAAGACGATTTAAACTCTGCTGATAAAATCACGCGCGATAAATTAAATTTAAAGCCGGTAAGCTTAATACTCCCGCGCAATCAAGTCAATAATAATTATTTAAATATAATGCAGGCTGCAGGCTATAAATCATTTCGTGGCCTGCCCGACGCGTTCTGCTATACTTCGCCGAAAAATAATTATCTTGTCAGAGCCTTTAGACTTCTCGACGCGTATTTTGGAATATTCGGCGCGAAGACTTACAGCTTAAATAAAATTATTGTTAAAGACGGCGTCGCGAATATTAAAGCAAGCAATTTTTTAAGGCCGTACAGCAATAAATTAAAATTTCTCGAAAAATTTAAACTCGCGAGCATCAAACGCGGAATGCTCAACGCGGCCAAGCATAATAAAATTTTTCACTTATGGTGGCATCCGCACAACTTCGGCTTAAATCAAGACGCGAATTTAAATAATTTAGAAATTATTTTAGAATATTATAAATTTTTAAATTCAAAATATAATTTTAAGAGCTTAAGCATGGGCGAGATCGCGGAGCTGATTTAATCATGAGCGAAATGAAAATTTTATGCCTCTGGTCTGAGAATATAACTGACGAAAATTTAAAAGACTTTTGCGAAGTCGCGGATAAAACTCTCGGCGACGATTTCAGCATAGAGCGAATGCGCCGCAAGTACGCAAAAAATATTTACGGCTCAGGCTTCATAGTAATTATTTATAATAATAAAGATGCGCCGGTTGCGATTTGGGGCGTCCGCCGCAACGATTTAGATAATCAAACGGCCTTTCAACTCTGCGACTTGGCAGTTCTTCAAAGTGCGCGTGATAAACCTTATGTCTTTATGCTTTATAGACAAATCTTCAACGAGATTAAAAATTTATATCCCGGCGCAATTTTATACGGCTTCCCGAACGAAGCCTCGCACGCTGTGACCAAAGGACTTAAATGGCAGTTTAAAGAATATTATTTTAGAATTTATAAAGGCGTTAATAAAGACTTTAACGAGAGCATGCCGCTTATCGACGATTTATATGCGCAAAATTTTTTATCTCAGTGCGAGAACATGCGCGTTGCTAAAATTAAAAATAAATACTACGTGTTGAGAGCTTATAAAGTTCGTAATTTAATTCCCATGGCGTTCTTCATGGGCGAAGTCAGCGAGCAGGGCGCAAAATATTTTAAGAAGCTCGGCGCGTTCTGGCCGAAATTTTATTGGTCCGTCAACTCCGGCTATTTATTTTTACGGCGTTCATCAAGATATATTTTAAATTTAAAAGCCAGCGAGCAGCATACGCGCAATATGCCGCCCATGTACAAAGCCGATTATAAATAAAATTAATAAAATATCCCGGCGAATTTTAATTAACATGCCGGGATTTTATTTATAATTTATAAAATTTTTAAATTTTAATGCTTAAACACGCGGTGCTCTTCGTTGCGTTTCATCGGCCGCGCGGGATTGCCAACAGCGACAACTTCGTCCGGAATATCTTTATACACAGCCGAGTACATTCCGATTATACTATAACTGCCTATATTAATAAGCTCTTTAACAGCCGCACTCATTCCAATATAAGTGTACTTACCCACATGCACTGCTCCGGCTATGTTGCAGAACGCTGAGATAAACGCGCCTTCGTCTAACACGCTGTCATGGCCGATATTCGCCGACGGTTGAATATAAACGTTATCGCCTATAGTCACGTTGCAAGAAATAAAATCGTTCATGCAAATCGTCGCGCCCTCGCCGATCTTAGTCGTCTCTGGAATATGAACGCCGGGATGAATTAAAGCCGCCGCCTTTATATTATCGACTTTAATTTTATTAAATAATTTTTCGCGTATAATCGGCTCGCCTATGCCGATAGTTATCTCTAAATTTTTAAATTTATTTAAAGCCTCGCCATATTTATAAACTTCCGCGCCGTTAATCAGGCTTCCGTCTTTGTCAGCGTCGTCGATAAATATAATATTTTCCCATCTTAAATTATTATTATTAATTATTCTTGCAAGCTCTAACATCTCGCGCCCAAGTCCGCCCGAGCCGTAAATTCCTAAAATCATTTTATTAATTAATCACTCCTAAATTAAATTTTTAAATTTTAATTCTGCAATTCCTGAACTAAATTTAATCTAAACACGTCCGGGAACTCGTCGACAGAGCAGCAGCTAATATTATAATTAGCCGTTAAATTCTTTCCTTCCTCCAAACGTTCGGCGCAGACCAACATGCTTGATAATCTATTTAAATTTAACAGCTTCGCAATTCGAGAATAACGCTGCAAAAAATTTTCATAACCGCCGGTCTTGGCCTCGATCCAAAAAATTTTTTCGCCCAAGCATAACAAGAAATCAAATTCGCAGTTCGAGCCGTTGGGCAACATTCCCCGGGCGTTCTTTAAAAATGCGTAGGGCATGTCCAGCGTCGCCGGATGCGTTGTTATAATCGAAAGAACTTTATCGCGAACATAATACTCAAGCCAGCCGCCGCTTAAAAAATTTACAGCTCCGGTCATCTTGCTTACCCGCGCGACTATGCGAGACCTTGGCGCTTTCTGATACTCGCTCGCCGCTAACAAGCCCGCGTCCGTCAGCAATTTGCAAAAGTGCATAATATGCGACACGTTCTGAGCCGGCAATTTTTGCAGCGAGTAACTAAATTCTGCGCAGTCGTTAAGCGTGCTCTTTAACGTTAAATAAAAATTATTTAAATATTTTAAATATTTGCCGAGATAGCCCGCGGCCTCAATTAAAATTTTGTCGCCCGTGCCCTCGCCGATATAACTAATCTCAATGCCGCTGCCCTTCAAATAATTTATTAAAAAATTTAAGCAATTACGCGAAAATTTTCCGCCGATCTCTTTAAGCTCAGGCTCATAAAGCCCGTCAAGATTTTTTAAATTATTAAAATACGGCAGCGCGCTTATGCCCTTTGCTTCAGGCTTGATTAAATTACGAGTTAATAATTCAATATGACGATACGAGCCGCGTTTTGCACTTCCCAAATCATTTAAAACTTTAAATTTATTAAATTTATTCGCATTATTTAACTCAGTCTCGCTGACAGTTCTTGCAAGTCCAAAATTCTCGAGCGTCTCCAGATGCTTTAATATAGTTTTGCGGTCTATATTTAACGCTTCAGCCAGCTGCGTTATATTAACAAATCCCTCTTCGTGACCGCGCAGCGCATCCATTAATACAAACAGCATTCCCATCGGCGCAAAATTCAAATTGCACGCCGACATTATATTTACAGTCTCGAAACTTCCGCGCTCATCCTTATATATATTAACTTTTTCAGTCTCAGTCTCAGTCTCTAAATTTAAATCTTCAACTTCATCTTTATTTTTATTATTATTAAAACTTTTATTAAAATCTATAAAGCTTTGCGTCCTAAGCCTCGGCCTTATCCAGCCGATTAAATACAAACTTCCGCAGATTAAAACAACTTCGTTGCCGTCCTTCACAGCCTGCTTCACAGCCTCAAGCGGAGATTTAAAATTTTTAAGCTTATTTACATTATTAAAATTAAATTTTTTAGCCGCATTTATCATGTCCTGAGACGGAAGAGAGCGCGGCATGTCCGGCACGCTCGTGGCATAAAAATTTGCGTTCAGTCCGCTCAAAACTTTTAAGCAAGCTTCATATTCTTTATCGCGCATCGCCGCATAGACTATTCCTAATTTCTTTCCGCCCCAGAATTCAGACACGCTTTGAGCAAGCTTTATAACTCCGTCATGATTATGGCCGCCGTCCAAAACTATTACCGGCTTCTCATCCTTTATAATTTCCAAACGTCCGGGCCATCTCGCGCTGGTCATTCCGTCCTGAATATTTTTTAAA
>JAFSNU010000066.1 GCA_017447325.1 Synergistaceae bacterium
ATTAGAGCTGAGATATTTCGCGAAAGGCACATGGACGCAGATAGCGCAAAAAATGCAAGTCAGCGAGGAGACGCTGAAATATTGGCGTCAGAGATTAGTTAGGCAGGCGATAGAGTATTTGTGTATTTAAAAATTCTTCCCCGATTTTTCACCGATTTTTTACCGTTTTTTCCCCGATTTTTTACCTGTTTTTCACCTAAAATTTGGAAATTCGGTGTTATAATAATAGCGTCGAAAAAACTCCAAAGGTTAAAAATTGGCGGCGAGGCTTTGTAAAAGCCCCGCCTTATTTTAAAAACGATTGTGTGTTTATCGCCGCTTTTTTTTAAAAAGAGCGAAGCAATCGTATTATTGAAATTTTTATGATATGTAACTCTTGAAAAAGTTCCTATGGATAGCGATTTTCTATTTTTAGAGAACTAAGCGGCAGATAATTTTTGATGTACAAAATTTGGCGCGGTCGGCTCAGCTTTCTAAATAGAATGAAAATAAAAGGAAAAGAGATGATAGAAATATGAAACAAAGCTAGGGCGTAGCGGGGACTGGAAGAGCAGGCGCAGGGGTTAAAACGAAGTTGCTTTAACTATCAATCGTAATATTCAAAATGAGGTTAAATCATGGCAAGTTGAAATTAACTTTACGGCGGAACAGAAAAAACTAAACTCTTTGTCACCTGATAAACAGCGTGAACATATGCGCAAGTTAGATGAAGGCATAACTGATAGACGACGGGAGCGCTTTGAGTTTATCTCAAATCAGAAGCGAGAATTAAAGGATAAATTAAGAGGCACAGTTCCTGGCGATGAATTTAAGGATTTATTATATGAAAATGGAAAAATAGCTGATAAAGCTATTGAAAAATATAATAATATATTCCATAAAGAAACCGCTATATTAGATAAACTAAAGGGATATAAAACTTCGCGGAAGTAAGGTGAATATTAATTAATATCGAAATAAAAAAACTTTCCACTCTTAAGCCCGCGCCATATAACCCGCGCAATATTAATAAAAAAGATTTTAATGATTTAAAAAATTCTATTAAAGAGTTCGGTTATGTCGAGCCTATTATTTATAATAAAGCTACAGGATATGTGGTAGGCGGGCATCAGCGGTTAAAAGCATTACAGGATTTAGAGCTTGAAGAAGTCGAGTGCGTTGTTATTGACGTGCCAGCGGAGAAAGAAAAGGCGTTAAATATCGCACTGAATAAAATTTCCGGCGAATGGGATAAAGATAAATTATTTAATTTGCTTGATGAGCTTAATGATATAGATTTTGATATTGAGCTTACGGGCTTTAATTTAAATGATTTAGATGATTATAAATTAAAACTTGAGGACAGCACTTATGACAGCGAGCTTGAAAGCGATTATAACGGTTATAGGCTGCGGGAATTTTATGCGGACAGAGCCGTTGGATTTTATCAAATGCCGTTATTAAAGGCTTGTCATTACATGCCGGAGGGGTTAATCCCGTTCGATAATATATCAGGCAGCGAGGAATATAATAAAGGCGTTCATTTCTTCCTGTATGATTATAAATTCGAAAGAGTGTGGCGCGACCCGTATAAATACATAGACAGATTAAAGCAGTTTACGTGCATGACAACTTTGGATTTTTCACTTTATGCAGATATGCCGATAGCGATGCATGTTTGGAACGTATATCGTTCGCGATTAATCGGTCAGATAATGCAGGACGCGGGTATAAATGTAATTCCGATAGTCAGGTGGGGCGTAAAGGGCGTATTAGACTTTTATCTTGACGGAATAGAGCAGGGCGGAATTATCGCCGTGTCAACAGTCGGAATACAGCGCGAGAAAGAGATAAAAGAATTGTTTTGCGCGGGAATAAGTGAGGTAATAGAGAGATTAAAGCCGGAAGCTATATTGCATTACGGCAAGCCTATTACGGAGGATTTTGGAGGCGTGCCGGTAAAATATTTTAGCGGCAATTATTATTTAAAGTTAGGTGAGTGAGTATGAAACAAAGCTCGGGTGTAGCGGGGACTGGAAGAGGCGGAGGATTTAAAAGCGAATTAGGAGAGCAAAACGGGGACACTATAAAATATTCCATGCCGAAAGGTGAATTAAAGGGGAAATGGACAAGTTCTGGGCGTTATAAAGTCTCAGAAAAAAACAAAGATCGCACAAAAATTTTTAATGAAATAAGCAAATTACCGGTCGGCTCAAAAATCACAGCTTCAGGCGGTTATATCGGTAGTTCTTCGTCGCAGGGATATGAAATTAAAAATTATCGCGGCGGAAAAGGAATTAGCTCTACTGATAAAGACGCAAGCTATGCACATCAGCGCGGTTATAAGCTTAATACAAGCAATTTATATAAATTAATGGGACAATCGCAGATTATAAAGGTACAACTTCCTAAATAAAATAAACATGAAGAGAGATGATAAAAGATGAGCAAGGGCGGAAGACCGCCGGTTAATATTGACAAGAGATTATTTGAGACATTATGCGGCTTGCAATGCACACGTGACGAGATTGCTTATGCTTTGAACTGTCATAAAGATACGCTTATTAAAT
>JAFSNU010000067.1 GCA_017447325.1 Synergistaceae bacterium
CCGCGTTCTTGTCGCGCCAGTATTCGTTGGCTAAAGTCTCAGGGTCATACTCTGAGTGTCCGGTTATAAAGACCTGTGAGCCTCCGTCAGTTGAAATTGCATATACTCCGGCTTCGTCGCTCTCGGCTAAAATCTTTAATGCTTTAACTTTTAAAATATCTTCGCGCTTGAAATAAATATATCTCGAGTGCGGAACCATGAAAACATCATCAGAGCCTCTAAATAATATCGAGCCTTTATGCGTGACTTTATGCTTAAACACGCCGAATAACTTTTCGCTCGCCGCATATTTCTGAATGCCGTAATGATAATAAAGTCCGGCGAACGCGCCCCAACATAAATGAAACGTGCTGTGAACGTGCGTTTTAGTCCAGTCCATAATCTCGCAGAGCTCCGGCCAGTAGTCAACGTCTTCATAATTTAAGAACTCGACCGGCGCCCCGGTTATAATCATTCCGTCAAAATTCTCGTGCTTAATATCTTTAAAATATATATAAAATGCGTTCATGTGTTCAATAGGCGTGTTCTTAGGCACGCGGCTGACGCTCAGGAACGTTAATTCAATCTGCAAAGGCGTGTTGCCCAATAGTCTCGCGAGTTGTGTTTCCGTTGCGATTTTCGTCGGCATTAAGTTTAATATTAAAATTTTAAGCGGCCTTATGTCCTGACTTAAAGCGCGGCGTTCCGTCATCACAAATATATTTTCGCTCTCTAAGATCTGCGCCGCCGGCAAGTCCCCGGGAATTATTACAGGCATATTTTAAATATCTCAGCTCCGTTCTAAAATTTACTAAATTAAATTTAATTTAATAAATTATAATATATAAAATCTTAATTTTTGAACTGGAGTTGAAGTAATGCGAAGATTTATTTTAGCTTTAATTTTAATTTTGGCTTTAAATTTTAATGCTCAAGCAGAAAATATTATCACGAGCAAAGCGCAGCTTAATGCTGAAGGTATGAAAGTCGCGACAGGCGAGGGAAGCGCGGCAATGCTTATAATCGAAAACGAATTGCCTAAGGCCGAGCTTATTTATATTAGTACGCCGCAGTCTTATGAAGAAGTTAAGCAAGGCAAAATCGACGCGTGCATTGAGGACAGAAATATGCTCGAGCTTGCAGTTCAAAACGGCTTAAAGGGCGTGAAGATTTTAGACGAGAACATGAGCGAAACAGTTAAAATCGCCGTCGGAATTTCGCGTGAGAGCAAAATTAAAAATTTAAAAGATAATATAAATAAATTTATAGCTGAGATTAAAGCCGACGGAACTTTAAACGATATGTCCACGCGCTGGGTTGTGAATAAAGACTATAAAATGCCTGAGATTAAATTAAATAAAAATAATAATAAATTAATAATCGGAACGACAGGCATATATGCGCCGTACTCGTTTTATAAAGGCACTGAACTTGCTGGCCTTGATATAGAGCTTGCGTATAGATTTGCGGCGTGGCTTGACGCTGATATAGAATTTAAAGTATATGACTTTGCCGGCCTTGTAACGGCTGCGGTAACCGGCAAAATTGATTTAGCGATGTCTAATTTAAATATCACGAGAGAACGCGCGGAAGTAATAGATTTTAGTGATGCTTTATTTGAAATTCCCGTTGGAATTTTAGTTAAAGC
>JAFSNU010000068.1 GCA_017447325.1 Synergistaceae bacterium
AAAGCGACTGACATAATACGCAGCGTGACTTTCGACGCGTTCTTCCCGTTGATTATCACTGCAATAATTTATTTTGTTTTATGCTATTGCTTAATAGCTTTAATGAAATTATTAAGCAATAAAATTTTGACGCGAAATAATATTAAAGCTGTAAAAAATTTAAGCGGGCTTAAAGAATTAAATTTAAATGCAAATAAAAATAATTTTAATAATAATAAAGATCTGTTAGTGATCGAGCATTTGTCAAAAAGTTTCGGAGACGTGACGCCGTTAAAAGATGTAAACTGCAAAATTAATTCGGGCGATGTAATCTCTATAATCGGATCGTCCGGCACTGGCAAGAGCACTTTCTTAAATTTAATTAACAGACTTGAAGAGCCGGACTCGGGCAAAATAATTTTTGACGGGCTTGACGCAGGTGAGATTAATATTAATAAACTGCGTCAGCGCATCGGCATGGTCTTTCAGTCGTTTAATTTATTCTCGCACTTGACTATAATAGAGAATATTATGCTTGCGCAGACTGAGTTATTAAATCGCAGCAAGCCGGAGGCTTATGCTCACAGCATGGAATTATTAAATGCGGTCGGGCTTGCGGGCAAGGCGTTTAATTATCCGGCGGAGTTAAGCGGCGGACAGCAGCAGCGCGTTGCAATCGCGAGAACGCTTGCGATGGATCCCGAAATAGTTTTATTTGACGAGCCGACGAGCGCGCTTGACCCGACTATGGTCGGCGAGGTCTTAGCTGTAATTAAAAGTCTTGCGGCTTTCGGCGTTACTATGTTAATAGTCACGCATGAGATGCAATTTGCGCGTAAGGTCTCGAGTAAAATATTTTATATGGACGGCGGCGAGATTTACGAGCAGGGAACGCCCGAACAAATTTTTGAGCAGCCGCAGCGCGAGAAGACCCGCGAGTTTATTAAACGCTTAAAGATTTTTAATTATAACATCACGAGCAAGGATCAGGACTTCTTTGATTTATTACGCGCGATAGATTTATTCGCTAATAAAAATTTAATTCCGCGCAAGCTGCATAACGCAATGCTGACGGTATGCGAAGAGCTTTGCATCGAAAATATTTTTAAAAAATTAAATAATTATAATTTTATTAATATTAATTTCGAGTACTCGCAGGCTCAGGAGCAAATTAATTTTGCGGTCGAGTACGGCGGCGGGCTGAAAAATATTTTGGACGACGAGCAGGAAATTTCAATTAAATTATTAAAGCGTATTATAAATAATTTAAATTATTCTCAGGCTGATAATAAAAATATAATTTCCGGCGAGATTAATTAAAATTAAAAATGCCCTGAGCTTAAGACTTAAAGCCCGGGGCAAATTTTTAAATTAAAATATTAAAATTTTTAAATATTATAACTCGTTGAAGAAGTCCGGAGGCGTCATCTGTCCGCCGGCTTTAATCTTCTTGTCGTAGTCTTTAACAAGTTTCTTAAGCGTCATAGTGAGCAGGAGCAGGCCGACCAAGTTGGGCAGAGCCATTAAACCGTTTAACGTGTCCGAAATATCCCAAAGGTTATTTAAGAAATCGTTGCCAGCCGCGCCTAAGAACTGTCCGCCGGCCGCACCGAATAATATTAAAATAACCCACCATACTTTCATGAACGGCTTGACCCAGACGCCGAATAAATACGTGACGGCAGTCTCAGCATACCAGTACCAGCCCAAGATAGTCGTGAAAGCGAATAATAATAAGCCGATCGACAAAATATATTTGCCGGTTGAGCCTAACGCGTTCTCGAAAGCCTGAAGCGTAAGCTGAGCTCCGGTTAATTCCGGCGAGCCTGTAAGAGTTCCGGTCGTTAAAATTACAAGGCCGGTCATGGTGCAGATAACTATCGTGTCCATGAAGACTTCGAATATGCCGTAGAAGCCTTGCTGTACCGGGTGATCGACGTTTGCAGTTGCGTGAACCATGGGCGCAGAACCCATACCGGCTTCGTTAGAGAATACGCCGCGGGCGATACCGCGCTGTATTGCCTCTTTAACTCCCCAGCCGGCAAGTCCTGCCGGAATTGTCTCAGGATTATTAAATGCAAGATTAATCGCGTTACCGATTGCTCCCGGGATATGCGCCGCGTTCTGAATGAGAACTATAAACGCGCCGACTATATAGAATATCGCCATGAACGGCACGAGAAGAGTCGTAACGGTCGCGAGGCTCTTAAGTCCGCCTATGATAACAAGACCTACGAATACAGCCATGAAAATTCCGCTGTATAAATGGTTAATGTTCCAGCCCATTGACAGAGCTTCAGCCGCCGAGTTCGCCTGAGTGGCCGCACCGATTCCGAACGATGCCAAGAACGCAAATACAGCAAATATAATTGCTAAGAATTTGCCGAACCTGTCGCCGATGCCGTGCTCTAAAATATACATCGTGCCTCCGCGCCAGTCGCCGTGGGCATCCTTCTGTCTGAAGTGAACCGCAAGCGCAACTTCAGCAAACTTTGTGCACATGCCGAAGAAAGCCGAGATAAGCATCCAGACCAACGCGCCCGGGCCTGCAAGGTGAAGTGCCGTCGCAACGCCTGCAACGTTTCCTGTTCCGACCGTAGCGGCCATTGCCGTTGCCATAGCAGCAAAGGACGAGATAGACTTGTCGGCGCTGCTGCCTTTCTTACGGAAGCTGAAGACCTCTTTCATTGCCGGGACGAAATAACGAATCTGCGGGAAGCCAAGCATGACTGTTAATAAGCATCCCGTGCCGACGAGAAGAGCGAGAACCGGCGCGCCCCAAACGAAGTTGTTGACCGCGCTGTTAATCTTCATAACAAATTCCATAATACACACACGCTCCTTTTGAATTAAAAATTTTCATGTATATTATATAGCAAAATTCCCCAGTCTATCTAATTTTTATTAAGTCTGTTAAAAATCAGCAAAACGAACGGAGTATCTTAATAACTTTAATTATTAATCCCAAGAAATATAATATGCGGCGAGCCCGAATTATTTATTATCTCAGCCTTGACTTTATAGACGCTGCTGATTAACTCAGGCGTGATGATCTCGCTCGGCCTGCCCGACGCATATATACTGCCCTTGTTCATCACATAAATTTTATCGCAGTATTTCGCCGCAAGATTTAAATCATGCATTACAACTAAACTCGCAACGCCCAAATTTTTAATCAAGTCCATAATCTGAAGCTGAAAATAAATATCAAGATGATTAGTCGGCTCGTCTAATATTAAAAGCTCAGTATCTTGAGCTATAGCACG
Source organism: Synergistaceae bacterium (assembly GCA_017447325.1). Lineage (GTDB taxonomy): Bacteria > Synergistota > Synergistia > Synergistales > Aminobacteriaceae > JAFUXM01. The sequence continues at coordinate 3,246 of JAFSNU010000068.1, forward strand.
CGCAATTAAACTCCGCTGCTTCTCTCCGCCGGACAAAGACGAGAACATCCGGTCAGACTTCTCAAGCATTCCAACATAATTTAACGCGTTATCAATTAATTCATAATCGCGCTTATTATTGCGCTCGATAATTTTCTTGTGCGGATAGCGTCCCATCGCCGCGATCTCCCGAACAGTGAAGTCAAATTGCTTCGGCATCTCCTGAGGCATGGCCGCCGCTCGCCTGGCAAATTCCTTCGCGCTCATCTCCCAGATATTATAATTATCAAGATTTATAATGCCCTTATCCTGCTTGTTTAATCTATAAACGCATTTTAACAAACTTGACTTGCCGCTGCCGTTCGGCCCGATTATTCCGACGAACTCTCCGGCCTTAACTTCAAGACTTGCGTCATTAACTATATTTTTATTTCCCGCGCTCCAAAATAAATTATTAACTTTTAATTTTAAACTCATGCTATAATATTTTTATCAATGAAACTTCCGCAAAATAAATTTCAAAATTTTTTAGCTACGCCCGTGCGGCGAGTACTTAAAAATCCCAGCTACAAAAATTTATTTTAAATTTAGCTTTCGCAATTAATCACGCGAAAAATTTTTAAAAACATCTTCACATTTTTAATTGCGAAAATTTTTAAAATAAATCAAACTTTTAATGCTTATTTCTCGTCAACAGCCAGATAAAGAACGGCGCTCCGACAAAGCCCGTTATAATTCCCAACGGCAGCTCGCGCGGCGCTATCACAGTCCGCGAGAATAAATCAGCCCATATTAAGAAAATAGCTCCGGCCAGCGCGCCTATGGGCAGCACCCGCTCGTGATCCGCTCCGGCAATTAATCTCACCGCATGAGGAACTATCAAGCCCACAAAGCCTATCGACCCGCTCACGGCAACTATTACGCCCGTTAAAACAGAACTCGCGACGAATAAAAATCTCCTGAACTTTACTATATCAACGCCGACTGCCGCCGCGCTCTCGTCGCCTAATAATAACGCGTTTAAATTTCTTGCGTTCAGCATAAATATTATTAAAGCTAAAATTACTATTACGAACGGCACGCCGAGCCTGCCCCAGCGAGCTCCGCCCAGTCCGCCAAGCATCCAGAACATCGCGCTCTCCGCTCCGTTGTGCTGAGATAAATACACCATGAAATTAGTAATCGCACTAAAAATATACGAGACCGCAAGGCCTGATAATATCATGCGAACAGGATTTAGCCCGCCTTTCGAACTTCCGGCGATAAAGAACACAAGTATAAACGCAAGCATTGCTCCGAGAAACGCCGCAAAATAAACTTCAAGCCCTGTCAAAACTATATTAAATAAAGAGCTTGCAAATAAAATCATGAACACAGCTCCGGTGCACGCGCCGCTTGAAATTCCAAGTAAATACGGATCGGCCAGCGAGTTGCGGACTAAAGACTGAATTACAGTTCCGGCTATCGCAAGCCCTGCGCCGACTATAGCGCCGGTCAAAACTCTCGGCAGCCTGATTTGCCAGACTATGCTGATTTCATTTAAATTTACATCAACAAGCTCTTTATTAAAAATCTTCGCGAAAATTATCTCCCAGACGCGCTTAAACGGCAGATTAACAGTCCCGAGAGAGACGCCCGCCGTGATGCTCAAGACTAACACCACGGCAAGCACTATTAATAAAATTTTTAATTTAAATTTCATATTTAAATATTACCTGCGTGACGCTGTGCAAGGCAGATTTAAAATAAATTTTAAATTTTAAAATTATAAATTATAAAGCGCTTTAGCTAAAGCCTCGAGGCCGTGAACTGCTCTCGGGCCCGGGTAAAACTCTTCAACTCTTATAACTATAATCTTATTATCTTTTATAGCCTTTACGCCCTGCAAAATCGGATTGCCGCGTAAAATCTGCGCACGCTCTTCGCCGTTCGCGTTGCCGCACTCGAGCAATAAAATTACTTCAGGATCGCGCGCAACGACTTCTTCCCATGACGAGCTGATATAACTATTATCTACGTCACTGAAAATATTTTTTGCGCCGGCCATGCTTAAAATTGCACTGGGCATCGCCTGAGCTCCGACAGTACGCGGCGGCTGATCAGGAGCGTTCCACGTCTGATAGATAAACACGCTGATCGGCTTGTCGCCCTTCACGTCCTTAATCTTACTCTCGACGCTCGCAACTCTGAATTTCATGTCGTTAATTACCTGCTCGGCCTTGTCCTGAACGTCAAATATAATTCCCAGATTCTTTAAGTCATTATACGTGTCGTTCAAGCTCACAACCGGCTTCTTCATGACGCGAATTAACGACTCTGTTATTGCATAGCTCTTAATACCATGCTTCTCTAACTCTTCAGGCGTGATTGCGTCGCCGGTCGTGTCGCCCGGGATATTAAGGCCGTAATTATAACCTGACAAGAAAAAGTCCGGATTTGCGCCGAGTAAAACTTCAAGCGTGATATAGCCCGGGGCAGTCATGGGGATTGCCTTTAACTTTTCCTGATACTCGGGCGAGACGTTGCAGCCTTCTTCAACAAAGCCCGCATAGCCAGCTAACTTGCTCTCAAGGCCAAGTGCGAACATTAATTCAATAATATTGCTGTCGCAGTTGGTCACAACACGCTCCGGAGCTTTCTCGAAGACAACTTCGCGGTTGCCGTTGTTAATCGTGACGGGATAACTCGTAGCGTCGGCAAACGCCGCACTTGCCGCTAAACTTAAAGCTAATAATACTAATAAAACTTTGCGCATAAAAAACAACTCCTGTTATGAAATTTTTATAGTTCATGCACAGGGGGTGTAATTTTTAAATTCAAAATTTATTATCCCCTGTCCAGAGAACTCATAAATATAAAATCTTATGCGGCAGGTCTTCTGACTTGCGATTAGCTCTTTTAATTATTAAATTTCTTCAAGAGCCGAGAGCAGCCTTCTCATTAAATTTTAAATTTTAATTTAATAATGACTATTAATGCTCTCACTTCATCGCTTACAGCAGTGGCAGCTGTGCAGGACTTTCACCTGCTTCCCTTTTAAAAGCTTTACGCTTGCCGTGATTTAAATTTTAGCATAAGTTTATATAACGCAACTTCATTAAAATTACGTAAATAAAATATTTATAATAATTTTATTGCCTGCCCAGTAATTTTTTAATTACACTGCTGAGTGTAGACGCATTTACGGAAACAAGATCGCCGAGGCTGTGCTTTATACGTTCTGCCAAAATAATTTTTCGCGCCTCTAAAAACTTTTCGTAATTGCTTAAATCATATAAATCAATATTATTCTCTCCGAACTGCTCAGGGATCGCGTGAAGTTTCAAAAATTTTTTTAATTTATCTTCGCCTGAAAAATTTATCGCATTAAAATAATCTTTAGGCAGAGCAGCTCCTTTAGCAATATTATCTGAAGCCGTTAAAAGCTCGCAGTTAATAATGCTGTCGTACTGATTTTGAGTGTAACGCTGTCTTCTGCCGTTTTTTAAACTCTTCAGCCTTGCTCTCGGAAATATATGATCATGTATAGTCATTGTATCTGGATTATATCCGGCCTGATCTTTATAGATAAGATATAATATTAAATTTGCAATCGGCGCGTTGAGCCTTGTATCAAGCAAATCATAAGGATTGACCGCAAAGTTTCGGTTATTATTATTAAAAATTCCAGTGATAATTTTTAAATCAAAAGCTAAATTTTTTTTATTGTTAGACACGTAAACTAAAAGTTCCCGCATTAATTTTTGAGTCGGCTTAATAAAATCTTTGCATAGAAAAGCTGTTAATAAAAAAGATTTTATTATATCCTGATTTTTATTCCAGTCATTCTGCCCGTGATAATATCGATATGCGACTAAAATTAAAATAGGATTATAAAACGGGATTTTAAAATTATGTATCGAAGCGTCGCTGATTAATTTTTCTACAAAATGCAATACGTCGTTTATTGCCGAGCTTATCTGCGGGAAATTTTGTCTAAGTTCATTCTGTCTCTCTGACGACGCAAAATCTTTTAATGCCGTCTGCGTCATTGCTGCTGTACCGAGAAGAATTGCAAAGCATGACTGCAAGATAAAAGTCCTTGGATTTTTAAATCCCATTTCTTTAATAATATTTACAAGCTCGTTAAACGCCTGATTAGCGCCTGTCCATTCGCTTGCTATAGTCGCCATGACTAAATCCGTAGCGTCGAGCACAACGCCGCCCGAGTTAGTTCTAACAAAAATTTCTGCTATGTCTTTAAGCGGAATGTCATTTCGCAGAGTCTGCACCGGTATATTATGGTCGCTCTTAAAAGTTTTATATAATCTATCTGCATTCTCAGCCATTAAATATTGCTGCTCTTCTGTGCAGTGTTCAGGGAAAATATTATCGCGCTTTAATTTCTTAATAATATTTAAAATATTTAGAGAATTAAAATTATGCGATAAAAAATCTTTTACATTCAGCCAGCCTTCGGAAGCTGTTTCACTTGGGCTGCGAAATTCAAAGACATAGCCGCTCTGAGTGTCGCTTAATAAATCAAAGAAAAGATTTTCATTATTATAAGTCCCGTGCATTGCAATATATAAGCTTTGCAGTCTCTGCTGACCGTCTAAAACATATTGCCTTAAGATTTTATTATTTTTGTCGTCAACTAAAAAATCATAGTCTATATCATCAGGATCATAATCTTTCGCGAACCTGCGGTAATTAACAGCTGTATCCGTCTCCCAGATTAAAATCGTCCCCATGGGATAGCCGCGCATTAAAGAGTCTAAGAGCGAGTAAATACGTTCTTCATTCCAGACAAAGTCGCGCTGAATATACGGCAGGAAAATTCCGCCTTTCTCGTCTAAATTAATGCTGCTAAGAACTTCAGCTATAGATTTATTAGTGTCGATAGCTGCGTTTATATTCGTGATACCCGTAATATTATTATCCGGCATTAAGACGACTCCCCTTTAAAATTTTAATTAATAAAATCTTAATAATAAATATATATTTAAATAATTTTTATTGCAAATTTTTAAATAATCGCTAAAACTTTTTGCTATAATTTATTTAATTTAAGGAGTAATATTTTGGACACGCATTATAATTATAATCAATTATCGTTTGTGTGGGATTCCGATAAGAACGAGATAAATATTCAGAAACATAAAATTTCGTTTTATATCGCCGCTGCAGTTTTTGATGATATGCAAAGACTTGAATTTTATGATACAACTCACAGCGATGAAGAAGATAGATATGTTACTATAGGATTAGTACGCGATGTATTAACTGTCGTATATTGTGACAGAGGAGAAGACATACGCATTATATCAGCAAGACGAGCGACAAAATTTGAAATAGCAGCTTATAATAATACGCTCGGCAGATATTAATTAATTTAAATTTAATTTAATTTAAAAGGAGTGTAAATAACATGGGCAAAGAAGTTTATTATAAAAGATCATACGGAACTCCGCTGACGCCGGAAGAAATATCAATGCTTGAAGATGCTAAAAATTTTCAGGATGAATACGACGATGATAATCCTGAGATAACGCCGTATTCAACTCCTGAACTTTATAAAGCAATGATGGACGCCGTGACAGAAAGAAACCAGCGCACGGACAGAGCATTATTAAAATTAGCTTAATAACACAAGCTCTTTTAGTTTCCGGCCGGTCGGAGTGTCAGCAAGGCCGCCGCCGGACGTCTCGCGCAACGCAACCGGAAGCGCGCTGCCGACGCTCTGCATTGCAGCTATACATTCGTCAACAGGAATTTTTGCTTTAATACCTGCTAAAGCCATATCAGCCGACGAGAACGCGATCATTACGCCTGAGACATTGCGTTTAATGCATGGAATTTCAACAAGCCCAGCGACAGGATCGCACACGAGGCCTAACTGATTTGCTATTGCTATAGCGCAGGCATGGCCGCACTGCTCCGGAGTGCCGTTCATTAACTCGACTAAAGCTGCCGCCGCCATTCCCGACGCGCTGCCGCATTCAGCCTGACATCCGCCCTCCGCTCCGGCGATGCTTGCGTTATTCGCAATCACCATTCCGAAAGCTCCGGCAGTAAACAGCGACATTATAATATCATGCTTATCTGCACGTTTAAAATTATACAAGCTCACAAGACAGCCCGGCAAAATTCCGCAGCTTCCGGCTGTAGGCGCTGCTACGATCTTTCCCATTGACGCGTTATAGCTTGCAACTGCAAGAGCAGCAGCAACAGCATTATTAACAAAATTTCCTGAAAGTCCGCCGTTATTATTTGCTATATAACTTTGCATTTGATACGCCTCGCCGCCGGTCAGGCCTGACATAGACTTTAAATCTTTATCGCTGCCTTTGATCACGGCCTCGCACATCACGTCAAAATTTCCAGACATCTTATTAAATAATTCTTCGGGCTTCAGCTCCATGCTCAAGGCCTGATCTTCTATAACTATCTCGCTGATCTTTTTATGCGAAGTCTCAGCTGCATTAATTAAATCTTTAATTAAATTATATTCAAGCATGATTTTAAATCTCCATTAAATTGCTCTAATCACTATTGCATTAATCACGTTGTTCAAGCCCTGAATGTCAGCGGCCATCTCGCGCTCATTGTCCAAAGCCCCGCGTCTGTTATCAAGCTCTATTGTCATTAAAGCCTCGCCGCCTCGTTCGCGCCGGGATAATTTAAAGTTCGCAATATTTGCGCTTGGATATTTTAACCGCATTAAGCTCGTCACGTCGGCAATCACGCCCGGCCTGTCCCAGTGCAGAACTAATATAGTGTTATTCTCGCCTGTAAAGTCAACGCGCATTCCATTTACTAAATCAACGCGAATATTTCCGCCGCCGATGCTCGCGCCCTCGACCGTTCCGACTTTATCGTCAAGTTCAAAATTAATTCTTGCAGTATTAGGATGCGCATTTTTAATATCTTGCTCAATAAATTTATAATTAATGCCGTTAGCACTCGCGATTTGCAGCGCGTCCCGTATCTCTTCAGAGTAGCTGTGATAGCCCATGATGCCGGCTAATAAAGCTCTGTCCGTGCCGTGGCCTTTATAAGTCCTTGCGAACGAGCCGGATAAAATTATCTCAAGCTTCAGGCCTTTTAAAGCTTTAATGTCTTTAATATTTATAATTTTATTCGCGACGCGCCCGAGCCTCACCGCTCCGGCTGTGTGCGAACTTGACGGCCCGATCATGACAGGCCCGATTATGTCGAATACATTCATAAAAATTTGCTCCCGTGCTATAAATTTTCTAAATTTTAACACGAGAGCGAGTAATTATAATTAATAAATTAATTTGATCTGGAAGTTTGTGCGAACTTAACGGCTCGATCATGACAGAACCGCAAGCGCCGCAGACGTTAGACTATAAAATTTGCTCCCGTGCTATAAATTTTCTAAATTTTAACACGAGAGCGAGTGATTATAATTAATAAATTAATTTGACTAAGAACGTCGAGAGCGGCGGGAAGTAAGTCAATAAAATTATGTCGATTGCAAATAGAATATAGAACGGTATCGACTCTTTAATAAAGTCTTTAGTCGGGCATTTAGTTATGCCGCAGGTGACGAATATTAAAGTTCCCATGGGCGGAGTGAACGCGCCTATAGTGCAGTTGAATATATAGACCATTGCAAAGTGCACCGGGTCAATTCCGTATGCGACCGCGACAGGATGAAGCAGCGGACCTAAAACTATCATCGACGCGTTGCCCTCTATAAACATGCCTACAATAATTAAAAATATATTTACGCTGAGCAAGAACACATATTTATTGCTTATAGTGTTTACCATCCAGTTGGCGAAGCTCTGCGGGACTTGTTCTTTAGTCAAAATCCAAGAGAAGCATGACGCCGCCGCTACGATCATCATGATAGAGCTTGTAGTCGTGACGGTTTCTTTGCAGCCCTTTATGAAATCCGCAAATTTCATTTCGCGATAGCAAAGGCCAAGCATCAACGAGTAAACTATCGCGACGGTTCCGGCCTCGTTAGCTGTGAAAATTCCTACACGCACTCCGCCGATTATAATTATCGGCAGCATCAAAGCCGGAAGTGCGGGTTTAGTTGCCGTCCATTTTTCACTCCATGGAATTGGCGTTTTGCGTTCGGGCATATAGCCATGAGCTTTAGAATAATAACGCACGAACAGCATTAAAGTCACAGTCAAGAAAATTCCCGGGCCTATGCCGGCTACGAATAATTGTCCGACTGAAATATTATTTATGCAGGCGTAAATTATCAAGCCTGTCCCGGGCGGAATTAACGGCACGACCATACCTGACGCTGCGGTTATGACGCTTGAAAATGCGTTAGAATATCCGTGAGCTCTCATTGACGGCACGAGCATCTTTGCTTCCATTGCCGCGTCCGCGAGAGACGAGCCGGACAGTCCGCCCATTAAAGTTGATAATAAGCAATTTACTTGCGCAAGGCCTCCGTACATTCTCGCAGTCAAGACTGAACACATGTCCATAATGCGGCGGGTAACGCCCGTATAATTCATGAACACTCCGGCCATCACGAAAAACGGAATTGCTAATAACGGCAGTGACTGCGCTCCGGCTATAACTTGCTGGGCAAATATAATCGGGTTCGCGTGATTGATCACAAAGTATAAAGCCGAGGCCGTCATGACTGAAATATAAACCGGAACTTTCAGAAACAGCATCGCTAATAATAATAAGCATATCAAGCTCATTGTGTTCATGATTTTAAATCGGCCTCGCTTTCATATTTAATAGTCGCCTCTAAGTCGGCCTGAGCCTGTTTTAATTCTTCGTCCGATATGCCCTCAAGCACAAAGGCTTCGGAGTAATTAAAGAAATTTACTATAATAAAATTAAAAATCTGCCACACGCAGGACACCGGCACGATTATATAAATTAAAATAAACGAGATATGCAGCACAGCGGTCGTACGGCCTGAACGCGCGAAAATTTTTAAATAATTAATCGCGTAATAGCCTAAATAAATTAACGTGCAGAGCGTGATTATTAAAATCATAAAGTTTAATAATTTTTTAATAAAGTCCGGGAAAAATTCGTAAAAGACTTCGATTGCCGCGTGATTTGCCGTTCTGAAAGCCGCGCCGGCCGCTCCGAAGACAACCCAAATTATCATTGCGGCCTGAATCTCTTCAATCCAAGTGAACGGCGAGCCGATTACGTAACGAGCGATAACTCCGGCGAATGTCAGCGCGACTAAAACGCACATTGAAATAGAAGCTATCGCGACGTCGAGATTTAATAAAATAAATTTTAAGCTTAATTTATTTTGCATGATTTATTAAACACCTCTTATTATCTATTAAATAAAATTATTAATAAATAATAAAAACGGCGGCAAGAGTAATTATGTCCCGCCGCCTGAAAATATTATTTAAAAATTTTTATTTCGTTGCGATAGCATGAACCGTGTCATAAAGTCCTTCGGTCCAGCCAAGAAGTTTTGACGCATCTTTGAAGAACGGCTGAGCAGCGTTGATCCACTCGGCTTTCTCTTCCGGCGTAAGCTCGTGAATGGTGACTCCGGCCTTAATCATTCCGGCCTCGGCTTCTGCCGTCTTCTCGTCATAGAGTTTATTGTTGTAAAGTCCGGCCTCGTCAGCGCACTCCATTAAAATCTTCTGGTGCTCGGGCGATAAAGTCGTGAAGAAACTTTCGCCGCAAATCCACATTGACGTCGCCATGATATGCTCGTTCTTGACTAAATACTTCGCGACTTCCTGGAACGATCTGTTATAAAGCGAAGAGATCGGGTTCTCGACTGCGTCGATTGTGCCGCCGCTCATCGCCTGATAGACCTCGCCCATGTCCATTCCGACAGGCGTTGCGCCTAACGCTTCGAAGCTCTTAATAGATAATTCGTTGGACGACACACGGAGCTTCAGGCCTTTCTTTAAGTCAGCAGGAGTGTGAACGGGCTTGATTGAAAGAATATCGCGCGCTCCGTAAATCCAGTTTGAAGTCAAAACTCTAATTCCTCCGGCAGCGGCGAGCCTGTCGCAAAGTTCTTTGTACCAGTCGCTGGCAAGGACTTTCCAAAGCTGATCCCAGCTCTCGAACGCATAGGGCGCATAGAAGAATCCAAAGTCTTTTACGCCGTACTCGGCCAAGAACGCTCCGTCGGCGACCGTGATAATATTTTCGCCGATTAACATTTGGTCGATTAAGTCGTTCTTCTTGCCTAAAGTCGAGTTCGGGAATAATTTTAACTCGATCGCGCCGCCCGACTTCTCTTCGACTAATTTTTTCCAAGTCTCGACCGCCAAGTGCGCGGGCTCTGTCACCGCATTTTCATAACCGACGTTAATTACAACCGGCGCGGCCTCGGCGACTGCGCAGACCGCAAGAGCTGCTAAAACACAAAACGCAAACAATTTCTTGAACTTAAGCATTACAACACAACCTCCTGATATAATTTAAATTTGAAGCAAATTTATTATAGCGAAAATCGCGGCGGGCTTAATCGTTAGAATTAATTATTTTAAATTTTAATTTATAATATAAAAAATTTTAAATTTAAATTAAGAAAGGCGTTAGCATGATAAAAATTTTGAAGCTTGACGAAGCTAATAAAATTAAAATTTTCGAACGGGCTGTTAATTATGAAAATAATATTAATTTGCATGACGCAGTGGCAAATATAATTAACGACGTTAAAGCCCGGGGCGACGATGCGCTGAGAGATTATGAATTAAAATTCGACAAAGTTAATTTAGAAAATTTAGAAGTCACACGTGACGAGATGAGCGAGGCGTTAAATCTTGTTGAGCCGGAGTTTTTGGAAATTTTAAAGCGTGCGGCAAATAATATTAAAGACTTTCACGCAAGACAGGTTAGAAATAATTTTATAGTTGATAAGGCCGACGGGGTGATATTAGGCCAGCGCATTATCCCACTCGAGAAAGTTGGACTTTATATCCCGGGCGGAACAGCCGCGTATCCGTCAAGCGTTTTAATGAACGCGATACCCGCAAAGCTCGCCGGAGTTGAGCAAATTATCATGACAACTCCGCCAATGTCTAACGGCAAAGTTAATCCAAATATTTTAGCAGCTGCATTAGTGGTCGGCGTTAATAAAATTTATAAGCTCGGAGGCGCACAGGCGATAGCTGCGCTGGCGTTCGGAACTGAGAGCGTCGTTAAAGTCGATAAGATAACCGGCCCGGGCAATATGTACGTTGCTGAAGCTAAACGTCAGGTCTTCGGTCACGTTGCAATAGACATGATCGCCGGTCCGAGTGAAATTTTAGTTATAGCTGATGCTAATAATAAGGCGTCATGGCTTGCGGCTGATTTGTTAAGCCAGGCCGAGCATGACGTGAACGCAAGCGCGGTATTAATAACAAGCTCAGAAAATTTAGCGCGTGAAGTTCAGCAAGAGATAGAGGCGCAGCTTGACAAACTTGAACGTCACGAAATCGCACGTGCATCTATAGAGAACAACGGCAAAATTATTTTAGTTAATAATTTAGATAGAGCTGTAGAGATCGCGAACGAAATTGCGCCGGAGCATCTGGAGCTTTGCGTTGACGAGCCGTTTAATTGGCTTGGAAAAATTAAGAACGCCGGTTCGGTATTTCTTGGCCGTTACTGCCCCGAAGCACTCGGCGATTATTACGCCGGCCCGAATCACACTCTGCCCACGAGCGGCACGGCAAGATTTTCAAGCCCATTATCTGTAGATGATTTCGTCAAAAAATCTCAGTTTATTTATTACACTCAGCAGGCCATGAGCAAGGCAGCGCAGGACGTTGCGGACTTTGCATATAAAGAGGGCTTGACCGGCCACGCCGCGAGCGCGTTATCAAGAGGAGTTAATAATGAGCTTTAGCAAATTTTTTAGCAATAGGCATTTAAATATTGCTCCGTATGATACGGCAGGCGAGCATTTAGAGCTTGAGAGATTTATTAAGCTTAACACCAACGAGTCGCCGTTTGCGCCATCGCCTAAAGCAATTAAATACGCGGCGCGTGCTGCTGAGAATTTAAATTTGTATTCTGATCCCGACTGCACGGAGTTAATAGCTAAATTAGCTGAGACTTTGGGCGTGAAGCCTGAAAATATTTTATGCGGCAACGGCTCTGACGAGATTTTGAATTTTATATTCGCGGCCTTCTGCGATGATGAACGGGGCGCGGCGTTCCCTGACATAACTTACAGCTTTTATAAAGTTCTGGCAAATTTTCATAATATAAATTACGCAACGCCCGAGCTTGATAAAGATTTTAAAATTAATTTGGATGACTATATTAATAATAGTAGAACTTCGTTTATAGTAAATCCGAACGCGCCGACGGGATTATTTATTAAGCTTGACGAGATCGAGCGGCTGTTAAAGTCTAATTTAAATAATATAGTTGTAATCGACGAGGCCTATATAGACTTTGGAGCTGAGAGCGCGGTTAAGCTAATTAATAAATATGAAAATTTAATCGTTGTGCAGACTTTTTCGAAATCAAGGTCGCTTGCGGGAGGACGGCTCGGCTTCGCTGTCGCAAATAGTAATTTAATAAATGATTTAAGAGCCGTTAAAAATTCGCTCGCTCCGTATAATATAAACTCGATGACGCAGGCGGCGGCAATCGGAGCGTTGGAGGACGAAAAATATTTTGAAGATAATATAAATTCGATAATTCAAGCCCGCGAGTTCACGGCTGAAAGTTTAAGGGCTTTAAATTTTAAAGTTTTAAACTCGCTGGGGAATTTTTTGTTTGCTGAGCATGAAAGAATTTCGGGCGTAAAATTATTTGAAGAGTTAAATCAACGCAAGATTTTAGTCCGTCATTTCAGCAAGCCTGAGCGAATTAATAATTTTATTAGAATTACTATAGGCAAGCTTGATGACATGAAAGCTTTGATTGAAAATATACGGGAGATTTTAAATGCGTGAAGCTAATATTAACAGGAATACGGCTGAGACGGATATAAATTTAAAATTAAATCTTGACGGCCGGGGCGTGAGCGAGATTAAAATTAATGGCTGCGGATTTATGGAGCATATGCTGACGTTATTTGCGCATCACGGGCGTTTTGATTTGATTATAAATGCGTGCGGCGATGTTCACGTTGACCTGCATCATGTAACTGAAGATTTAGGAATTTGTTTAGGCCAGGCGTTTGATAAAGCTTTGGGCGAACGTCGCGGGATTGTGCGCTACGGAAGTTTTATTCTGCCCATGGACGAGGCTTTAATTTTAACGGCGATAGATTTTTCAGGCCGCGCGAGTTTGAACTGGGACATAAATTTATTAACGCAAAAAGTTGGCGAGTTCGACACGGAACTTGCAAAAGAGTTCTGGCTCGGCTTTGTTAGAAATGCTAATTGTGCGCTGCACTTTAAGCAGTTAGCCGGTGAGAACACGCATCATATTTTGGAGGGCGCGTTCAAGTCCGTTGCGCGGAGCTTAAAGCAGGCCGTTAGCATTGATAAAGATTTTGCGGACGAGATTGCGTCAACTAAAGGGATTATTTAAAATTTAAGCCTTGCCGCCTTTCTTGTCGCCCCTGTAAGGTTGAGAGAGTACGGGCATGTACTCTCGAGTATGTCACGCAGTGACAGAGGGGTGAAGCAGGATAGCTTCGGCTAAGGTCGTTGTTTAGAGGAGTAAATCATGATTGCGATAATTGATTACGGCGTAGGAAATTTATTTTCGCTTGAGAGTTCGTTTAACGCAATAGGCTATGACGTTAAAGTGACGTCGAGCGTTGAAGATATAGTTAATGCTGACAAAATAATTTTGCCCGGCGTGGGAGCGTTCGGTGACGCTGCGCGTAAATTAAGAGCGTCAGGGCTTGCCGAGCCGTTATTGAACGAAGTTAAACACGGCAAAAATATTTTAGGAATTTGCTTAGGGATGCAGTTGTTATTTGATAAAAGTTTTGAGTACGGCGAGCACGAGGGCTTGGGCTTAATCCCGGGCGAGATCGTGCCGATTGAGAAAGTTAATCAAGACTTAAAGATTCCGCAGATCGGCTGGAACGCTTTAATATTTAAAAATCAAAGCAAGTTATTTAAATATATTAATAATCTTGACTGCGTTTATTTCGTGCATAGTTATTATGCGAAGTGCACTGATAAATATATAACGGCTGTAACTGAGTACGGCTCTGAGCTGACGGCGTCAGTTGAGCATGAAAATATTTTCGGCTGCCAGTTTCACCCTGAGAAGAGCGGCGCGGTGGGCTTGAATATTTTGCGTGCGTTCTGCGAGCTGTAATAAATTATAAATCGGCTTAATTTATATTAAGCGCATTATGAGGTCAACGAGGTATGAGATGAAAGGAAAACTTAACACAATAACGGATCCAGGGTTCGCGGCCCTGCTTCCTGCAATAGATTTGTTTAATGCAAAGGCCGTGAGACTGCTTCAGGGCGATTATAACAAGATGACTGTTTATAACGAAGATGCTTTAAATCAAGCTTTGAAGTTTAAAGCTGACGGAGCGCAATGGCTGCATTTAGTTGATTTAGAGGGCGCTAAGTCCGGGACAACGCCGAATTTTGAAATTATAAAGAAAATCAAGCATGAAAGTAATTTAATGTGCGAGGTCGGCGGCGGCGTTCGCGATATTAATATAGTAGAAAAATATTTGAGCGCGGGAATAGATCGCGTTATATTAGGCACGGCTGCTGTGACTGACGAGAATTTTGTTATTGAGGCCGTAAAGAATTTTGGTGCTGATAAAATAGCCGTTGGAGTTGATGTTAAAGATAATTTAGTTGCTGTGAAGGGCTGGACTGAGCAAGTTAATATAAAATTTCACGAGTTTTTAATTAAGATGCGTGATTTGGGCGTTAAGACTTTTATATGTACTGATATTTCACGCGACGGAGCGTTAAAGGGCGCGAATTTAGAATTTTATAAAAATATTTTGGATTTAAATTTAGATATAAATTTAATCGCGTCGGGCGGAGTGAGCAGCCTTGACGACGTAAAGGCTTTAGCGAGCTTAAATATTTACGGAATTATAATAGGCAAGGCTCTTTACACGGGAGCTATAGATTTAAAGCAAGCTATAGAGGCTGTGAAATAACATGATAACTAAACGAATAATCCCGTGCTTAGACGTTAAAGACGGGCGCGTAGTAAAGGGCGTAAACTTTAAGGGCTTGAGTGACGTTTCAAGTCCTGTAGAGCTCGCGAAATTTTACAGCGACAACGGCGCGGACGAATTAGTGTTTTATGATATAACGGCGTCGTCGGACGGGCGTAAATTGTTCACGGATATTCTGCGCGAGACTGCACGCAACGTGTTCATACCCCTAACTGTCGGCGGCGGAATCTCGAGCGTGAAAGATTTTGAAAGAGTATTAAACTGCGGAGCTGATAAAGTCAGTGTGAACACAGGAGCTATTGCTAATCCGAATTTAATAGCAGAAGCGGCGAATTTGTACGGAGATCAGTGCGTTGTATTATCTGTTGATATTAAGCGCGTTAATAATAATTTTCACGTCTTTGCGCGGGGCGGGCGCGACGACACAGGCATTGAAGCTATAGGCTGGGTTAAGAAGTGCGTTGATTTAGGCGCGGGTGAGGTAGTAGTGAACTCGATAGACACCGACGGAGTTAAACGCGGCTTTGATTTAGAGTTATTAGCTAAAATTTGTGACGCTGTGAACGTGCCTGTTATAGCCTCGGGCGGAGCCGGCTGCATTGAGGACTTTATAAAATTATTTAAGACTTTGCCGAAGGTTGACGCCGGACTTGCCGCATCTATCTTTCATTTCGGCGAAGTTAAGATTAGCGATTTAAAATTAAAAATGCGCGGGGCTGATATTCCGGTGAGATTATTAATAAATTGACGCGTCTATAAATTCATGATATTTTGATTTTTATTTTATATATAAAAGTTAAATTTAAAGTTTGCGCAGCTAAATTTTTATTCAGGAGATGAATTATTAATGGCCTCGAGCTTCGGCGATAAAATTAAATTTATTATATTCGGCCAGTCTCACGGCGAGGCAATTGGCGTTGTGATAGACGGTCTGCCTGCGGGCGAGGTTATAGATTTAGATGAGCTTGATAAATTTTTGGACAGGCGGCGCACCGGCAAGAACGCTTTGTCAACTCAGCGCAAAGAGGCGGACAAGCCTGTATTTTTGTCCGGTGTTCGTGAAATTAATAATAATTTAGAGACTTGCGGGTCGCCTTTATGTGCAATTATTAAGAATTTAAATGCTAAATCGCAGGATTATGCAGAATTATTAGACAAGCCGAGGCCGGGGCACGCTGATTATACGGCTTATATTAAATGGAACGGCAAGGCTGACATGCGCGGCGGAGGACATTTCTCGGGGCGTTTGACTGCGCCGCTTTGCATAGCCGGAGGAATTGCCAAGCAGATTTTAGCGCGTAGAAATATTTTCGTCGTAGCACATTTGTTGGAGTGTGCGAAAGTCCGCGATAAAGATTTTAAAGATTTAGAATTAAATAATAATTTATTTGAGAATATAGCAGCTAAAGAATTTCCGGTTATAGACGACTTGCAGGGCGAGAAAATGCAGCAGGAAATTTTAAAGGCGCGTGAAGAGGGCGACTCAGTCGGCGGGATTATCGAATGCGCTGTCATAAATCTTCCGGCGGGGCTGGGCGAGCCTATGTTTGACGGGATAGAGAGCAAGCTCGCAAAAGTGTTGTTCGGAGTTCCGGCGGTGAAAGGCGTTGAATTTGGAATTGGCTTTGACGCGGCGAGGCTCAAAGGCAGCGAGAACAACGACGAGTTTAGAATAATTAATAATAAAGTCATGACGCAGAGCAATAATTCCGGCGGAATATTAGGCGGGATTACAAACGGAATGCCGGTGATATTTAGAGCAGCGATAAAGCCCACGCCGTCTATATCAAAGCCGCAAAATACTATAAGCTTGTCTAAACTTGAGAATTCTGAATTAGTAATAAAAGGCCGCCATGATCCCTGCATTGCGCACAGAGCTGTGCCTGTTATAGAGGCTGCGGCGGCTTGCGTGATTTTGGACTTGATAATATAATTTAAAGCCTGCGGGGCTTTACCGTGCCGGTTAAACGCCTGTCCGGCTCGGATCGGCGGACTGCGTGATCTTGGACTTGATAAATTAAAATTTAAAATTAAAGCCGGCTTAAATTAAATTTAAACCGGCTTATTTATTATTAAATTATTTAAGCTTTAAGCTTTATTCTTGCTCTGCTCGAAAGCAGCGGCTCTGAACGTGCCTATAAAGATGCAAGTGAACATCAACGCGACGACGATACCGATCAAGTATGAGAGCGTGACGCCGTTCATGCTGATGCCGCAGAACTCAACTCCGTCGGCAAATTTCACGGCGAAGTTGAAGCACTCGGGCGCGTAGCATAAATAAGTAATGCTTACGGCTGACATGAACGCCGCAGGTATTGCCGCGATAAAGCCTCTCCATGCTCCGACCTCACGCGCGAGATACACTGCGCCGGCCCATAAGGCAATCATGGCGAGCGTCTGGTTCGACCATGAGAAATAACGCCACACAACGCCGTAATTTATAAACGAAATTGCATAGCCGACCGCTAATAACGGCAGAGCTAAAGCAAGACGCGGCATGAAAGGCTTCTGGTCAATCTTGAACCAGTCCGCGAGGGTTAAACGCGCCGATCTAAAAGCAGTGTCGCCGGACGTGATCGGACATGCAACAACGCCTAACAACGCTAAAATTCCGCCGGCTGTGCCTAATAATCCAACTGAGATTTCATAGACTGAAGTTGAGTTGCCGCCGCCGACTGCTAATAAATTCGCAGTTGAGAATCCGCCGTCGGTCGCATTATAAAATGCTATACCGGCTGATGCCCAGATTAACGCGATAATTCCCTCAGCGACCATTGCGCCGTAGAACACAAAGCGACCCTGACGCTCTGAAGTCAAGCATCTCGCCATCATAGGCGACTGCGTTGCATGGAAGCCAGAGATAGCTCCGCAGGCGACTGTTATAAACATTAAAGGCCAGATGGGCGTTGTCGCGCCTTTGGGGTGCATGTTGTAGAAGCCCTCCCAGAGCTCGATCATCGGGCGCGTGCCGTTTAAGTGGTGCATGACAGTTGCGCCGCCGATGCCTAACGCCATTATGATTAAGCACAGGCCAAATAACGGGTAAATCTTGCCGATAAGTTTATCGATTGGAAGTAACGTCGCTAAGAAGTAGTAAATTAAAATTACGACCGTGAGAACTTTCGTCCAGTCAGCGAC
>JAFSNU010000069.1 GCA_017447325.1 Synergistaceae bacterium
GCTACATTTTGTAATACCGCCCAGCCGAATTTTCCAAATTTATCTTTCAACTGCCGGAGCTTTTCTTGGCTTGTACTCATGCGCTCAATCTCAAGCTTTTGCTCTACATACTCTAATCCGTAGCGCGTCATCATGACACTGTCAAGATTTACAGCTTTAGGCAGCATTCTTGTATTAGGCGGGAAAGTTTTTAGTCCGTCTATAAACCCCTCGTTCTGCAGCTTTAATAAAGCTATATAAAATATATCCCAGCTCATATTCAGCCGCTCAAAAGTTATTGACGGCATATCCGGCAAATCTTTTAAATACTCCGCATATAAAGCAAATAGCACTTTATGCTTCGCGTCAAGTTCCATAATTTTAATTCTCGCGTTCTCTAATAAGCGTCGCCATATTCACAAGCGTGTATGTATTACCGTCCTCAAGGTCGAGAAATTTTACAATGTTATTTTTTATCTCAAGATTTGTAACACTCGGCCATATCATGCGTCCACTATCGCCTGAATAAACACCGACACTTATTTTGCTTTTTTCTGCTTTAGCTCCTGTTTCATCAAAAAAAGCAAATAGACATAATATAAAAAATATAACAACATATACAATAAAATCTTTTTTCATGCTTTATACTCTTATAAGAAAATTATTTTAAATTAATGCGCCATAAGGTACACCGTCGTTATACGGTGTATTGCTCTCGAGGCTTTTGCGAATTTCTAAATTTAATTCCGCAAGAGATAAAGAAAGGCACATAGTACCTACGTAATCTCCAAACATCTCATAATACGCGTCATTTAAAAGCCGCAGTTCTAAAGCGTCATAATTATCATGCTGATAATCATACGCGCTGTCTCCATATGCTTCTTTATAAGCGGCCTTTAACTTTTTAGGCTCTTTTGCCGTCGGAATATTTTTCATTTTTATTCGCTCTCCTCGATAATATCGTCTAACATCTGTTTAAAAATTTTATGCGACTTCGGAAAATATTTTTTAATCATCTCTAACGACTCAGGATTAACGGTTAAAGCCGAAAAATTTTCAGCAAAAAACTCAAGGCAAACTAATTCAGGATCTCTTTTCCAATATGAAGTTGGATGATATCCGCCGTTTTTAACTTTATTAAAAGTGCAGCCACTAAAGGTATCTGAAATGTCAATTCTCGCGTATTTGGGTAATTTAAATAATTCTTTTTCAACCGCCTCATACGCGTCTTTCTTTTTAATTTCTTTAGAACTTTTACCCGCCGCTATTGCCTCAGCGCGTAATCTGTCATAAGTGCCTTTAATGTAGCTATCAACCTCAGAAGTTAAAACAGCATATAAATTATATTCTTCATCTTTTGAGTTATTTTTATAAAAACCTGTGCAAGCATGATCGATTAAATGCCCTAACTCATGAAATGTTGTCTCATGTGCTACTTTATACTCGCTATCAATTCTATTTTTAAAAATATTAAGATGAACATCTTTTGTACGCGGTGAGTAATGTTGCGTGCCTGTAACATTTACGTCGCCGACTTGCATTTCTCCCTCGTATAAATTCCACACCTTACGCACCTCCGGCGGAGCTTTTTTAACTAATCTTATTATCTCATCAACGTCGGCCTTGTCAAGTGTTTTTGATAAGCCTGACGCAAATATAACTCCGTTTTCAGCCGCTTCAAGTTTTAATTGCTTAATACCGCGTTGCGCTCTTAATATTTCGTTTTGTAATTTATCATATTCTTTTCTCTCTTCTTCCGTCATTAAAAATAATACTTTAGTTTGAATTTTTGATTTTGCTTGCTTTGCCTCTATGATTTTATTTCTTAAATCTTCAAGCCGTGAATAATATTGATTTTCTAAATTAATATTATCTTCCTGCGGCGGCTTCACATCTGGAACTTCAATACTCACGCTCTCAGGCTCAACATAACTCTCCGTCATCACGAGCGTACACCGGCAGCGTCCATGAAACGGCGGTAAACTTTGCCCGTCCTCAGCAAGCTTGCTCTCGCTTTTATTTTTCGGCGGCTCCGTCTGCCACGGCATGGCTTCTTTAAATTTTTCAGGGTCTGTTATATCAAGAACTTTATTAATAACTTCCCGCGTCTGCGCTACACTGAATTTCTTTCCGTTCATTTCGCCGCATATCGGACACGTCCGCTCATCACCCATCGCTAATATCTCATACTCAGC
>JAFSNU010000070.1 GCA_017447325.1 Synergistaceae bacterium
GCATCGACGCGGGACGCAAGGCCGGAATTAATTTGCCCGAGTACGAGCAGCCTGTCTTAACTAATTTTATTAGATAAAATAAAACGCGCTTAAAATTTTAAAATTTAAAACTTCAGGCGCGTTAATTTTAAATTTTATTTACACGTCTAAGCAGCTTCCGCCGATAAATTCGCGTATAACTGAATTATTAGGAATACCGTCGTGATTTATAGACGGTACGAAGCGCAAAATATTTAAAAGTCTTAACGCCTCGCTGAACACAGTCGAGTCCTCGTCAACTGTATGCAATAACGGCTCAACGTAAGGCTTTAAAACTCCAAGTTCATAAGGCAAGGCCGAATTAAAAATCGCGTTCGCTCTGTTTCGATACGGGAATATATAACGCTTCGCGCCGCGAATAACTTTCGGATAAACCTCAAGAGTGAGCTGCGCCGACTTGCCGCGGGTTCGATAGTCGCGAATAATGCGCCGCAATAATCTATTGTCGCTCGTGCTTGTGCGATTATGCGGGTCAATGCAAATTCCCGTCAAAGGCGAGACGAAAATTCCGTAACGATTTTCGTCCGGCAGCATTGAAAGAATATGATCGTTCAGGCCGTGAATGCCTTCCATTATTAATACGTCCGACTCGCCGAGCTTTATAATCTTGCCGGGCTCTTTGCCGCCCTTAATAAAATTATAAATCGGAGTGATAACGCCCTCGCCGGCCAAAATTCTTTTCAAGTTATCTTCAAGCAAATCTAAATCTAAAGCATCTAAACGCTCATAGTCATACTCGCCGTTCTCGTCCTTCGGCGACTCTTCGCGCTCTTTAAAATAATTATCCAACGGCAAAGTCACGGGCGTTTTGCCGCAGACCATGAGCTGAATTTTTAAACGTTCAGAAAACGTCGTCTTGCCCGAGCCGGACGGCCCTGCTATAGTCACAACTTTAATAGGCCGCGACGCTATGTCTTCTGCAATATTGCTTAATCTTTGCGAATGAAACGCCTCGGCTATTAACACAAGCTCCTGAACTTTGCCGTCGGTCACTCGCTGATGCAAATTATTTAAATAATTTAAATTTAAGACTTCGAGCCAGTGCGCGTAGTCAAAAAACACGCTGCCTATCGACGGATCGACTTTAAACTCAGGCAAGCCTTCAGGAGTATCGACAGTCGGAAATCTCAAAACGACGCCCTGCTCGAATATAGTCAGGTCAAAAGTCTTTAACATTCCGGTTGACGGAGCCATCACGCTGCCGCAGAAGTAGCCATAGCGTCCCGCGCATTTATATACTTCGACAGGGTCTAAATTAGCCCTAAAAAATAAGCCGGTCATCTCGTGCTCGCCCTGCGACAAAAATACCCGCTTGGCCTTATCTATCGTTAAAAATTCGCGCGTAATAGGCAAGTCTTTTTCAACAAGCTTTCTCATCTCATCGCGGATTTTATCGACCTGCTCTTGATTTAATACAGTGCCTTCAAATTCCCAGTAATGCCCCTCGCCTATCGAGTGATGAAGCACAGCCCTCGGGATTTTCTTTTCCTGCCACGGAAGCCGTTTAGGATCGTCGAGCGCGATCTCGCAGGCTATTATAAATAAAAAGTCTAAAGATCTTTGATAAATCCGCAGCCCTGACGGCGAAGTCGTCTGAATAAATTCGACCATTGCGTCCTCGTCTATGAGCCACTCCAAAGGCCGCGTGTAATTATTGACCTGCCACGCTATGACTCTTTGCCGCTCATGATCCAAATCGTTTTGTGAATTTGAATCCGAATTGATTTTAATATTAAAATCCTCGAGCACCTGATGACCTGTTACCGGCTCGTCGTAGCTCAAATAATTTGCGATATACTGGTCGCGCTTCTTGGCCGCCGACAAAATACAAATTGTGAACGCCAGGACAAAGACCTCCTTTAATAAATTTAATTAATCTTCTAACATATTATAAATTATTTTTAAAAATTTTCTTGACAAAATAAAACTTGCGAGTATAATTATTTCTGTTGTTTGAAATAAGGCGTTCCATGATAGCTCAATCGGCAGAGCGGGTGACTGTTAATCACTAGGTTCCAGGTTCGAGTCCTGGTCGTGGAGCCAATTTTTTTGCCCTTTTATAATTCATATAGTCAATCGTCAGCAGCCCTGCGGCGTTGAGCATTAAAAATAAAAAGCCTGAATGGCTTTGAAATTGTGACTGTATCCCTGAGTTTCATGTTCAAGCTCCGTTCGTGGACAGTTTTACTTTTCAGTACATTATAAACTCCACAATAAAAGTTTACGGTGAATTTATAGTCTATATAATATTACTATAAAAATATATCTATCGTTTTACCGTACGGCTTAACTAATAGTCATACTCTATGGCCGTCCCTGAACATATATTCTTTGTCGCGGGGCTTGGCTTTTTTACTTTTGTCTCTGTAAGCGTCAAGGCAGCTCACTCCTACATTTATAAAATTTGCTGTACCACTTTTTAAAAATTTTATTAATTTTTAAAGATCGCTACGGATTAAGGTATGGCAAAAAATATTGGCGGCTGCGCTCTAAGTGGAACAAAACATTGCCGGGAATTTTGCGCTTCGTCTAACTTTACAGGTCTTACAAACCACAATTTGATTTTAACGTTTGCGGCGCGGTAATTTCTTTAATATTTTTATCGCTAAGTCTCAGAAACACGTAATCTCTAAGGCGATTAGCCACTGCGCAAGCATGCCGTTTAGTAGTAACGCCCCTCTAACTGTTTATTCATCCATTCTCTTGCGATAAACTCAAACGATAAATCAACTTCATTTTTTAGCGTTTAAAGCTTCAGCGGGGTCATCGCCTTTATCGCGCATTTATTTCATAGAGTTTATAATATCATATAATTTTACCTGTATATAAAAATGGTGGTCGTTTGGATCAACTCTCAGTCACAGCCCGCGCCAGTCGCTAAGCATATATTTCTTATCGCGCGGCTTCAAGTTTTTAAATTTAAGCTCTGTCAATATGCTCAACACTCCCTTTTAAAATTAAGCTGTAGAAAGCGACTAAAAATCTCCTAGCTTTCTACGATACTTCCACAATTAATTTTTGGATTTTAATAAACTAACCTGGAATTTAACAGAGCAAAAAGCTATTAAGCATGTATTTATCAATGTCTCCTCGAAGTTAGATGATGTTAATGAAAGTGTCATGGTGGGCGATACTGGGTTCGAACCAGTGACCTCTTCCGTGTGAAGGAAGCGCTGCTACCACTGAGCTAATCGCCCGTTTAAATATAAAAAAATTGGTGGCGGCAACTGGAGTCGAACCGGTGACACCGCGGGTATGAACCGCGTGCTCTAGCCATCTGAGCTATGCCGCCAACATCAATTTTAAAACTTGGTGGCGGGGACAGGATTTGAACCTATGACCTTCGGGTTATGAGCCCGACGAGCTTCCAGACTGCTCCACCCCGCGATTTTATTTATGGTGCCGGGCGCGGGACTTGAACCCGCACGGACTTTACGCCCCCGGGATTTTAAGTCCCGTGTGTCTGCCATTCCACCAGCCCGGCTTGCCTAAATTATTATAGCATTATTTTTTTCTACGTCAAATATTTATTTTCACTTTTTTAAAATTTATTTAAAAAATTTTACTGCCGAGCTGAACATGCTTGCGCCCTTTATGCTCTCGCCGGCGTTTTTATATAAGCCATTAAACACTCGCTCGGCGTGTCCCATGCGACCTAAAATTCTTCCGTCGGGAGACGTGATACACTCTACCGCGTTTATCGAGCCGTTAGGATTATAATTCACGTCCTGCGACGCGTTATTATTTGCGTCAACATACTGCGCAGCTATCTGGCCGTTTAACGCTAAATTATTTAAAAGCTCTTGACCGCAGATAAATCTTCCTTCGCCGTGAGACACAGGAATTATATTTACGTCGCCGATTTCAAAATCGCTCAGCCATGGTGAATTATTATTTATAATTTTGCTTCGAATTAATTTCGCTTGATGACGGCCTATCACATTAAAAGTCAACGACGC
>JAFSNU010000071.1 GCA_017447325.1 Synergistaceae bacterium
ATATACATTTTTACCAGTGACTAAATCAAAAGTCTCGGCAGCGTCGCCTGCATTATGCGTGTTCATTGCCTTGCCGTCCCAGAACGAATAATTTCCGCCCTTGATAGTCATCGTACGCGTCGCCTCAGCAGCAGGGATACTATCGCCGCTTACTCCAAGCGTAACAGCAAAAAATCTCGCCGTGCTAAACTCAGGCCGCAATATGTACGTGCCATTCGGGCTGTCTCCCGTAAGATCGACCAAAGTCTGATGAACTGCCTTTAAAGTTCCGGCAGCTTCAGCCGCGTTAGTAAAATTAAACGCAAGCGCAATTACCAAAACTAAAGCAGCTAAGAATTTAAATAAACTTGAAGTGTGTGAAGAGCGCGAAGAACTAAAAACTTTTGACAGAGCTAAAAAATTGCATAAATCACTCGCGAATTATTATACAAATTTCGCATGAGCCTGTCAACCTCCTTTTGTGAAAATAAATTTTATTTAATTATAAACTAAAATTTTAAAAATAAAATAATTTATTTAAATATATTTTATAATATTGAAAATAATTTTATGTAAAGAAGGAATTTGTATGACAGAGAAGAAAGGCAAGGCGGTGCTCGCGTACTCGGGCGGACTTGACACGTCGGTTGCGGTAATGTGGCTGACTGAACAGGGCTATGATGTAATCACAATGACGGCTGACGTCGGACAAAAGGACGTTGATCTTCAGTCGGCCAAGGCTAAAGCTCTTCACAGCGGCGCTATAAAGGCTTATATATTTGACTTAAAGAAAACTTTCGTTGAAAATTATGTTTACCCGTCACTTAAAGCAAACGCAATGTATCAAGGGACTTATCCGTTGGTCTCAGCTCTTTCGAGACCGTTAATCGCGAAGACGTTAGTTGACATTGCGAACAAAGAGGGCGCGGTCGCTGTTGCTCACGGCTGCACAGG
Source organism: Synergistaceae bacterium (assembly GCA_017447325.1). Taxonomy (GTDB): domain Bacteria; phylum Synergistota; class Synergistia; order Synergistales; family Aminobacteriaceae; genus JAFUXM01. The sequence goes on from JAFSNU010000071.1 coordinate 934, forward strand.
AAAAGGACAGGATCAAGTTAGAATAGAAGTCTGCGCGACGGCGTTAAATCCAAATATAAAAGTTCTTGCACCGGTACGCGACTGGCATTTCTCGCGCGAAGCTGAAATGGAGTACGCGGCCAAGCACGGAATACCTGTTAAAGCAAATGTCGGTTCACCGTACAGCATCGACGACAATTTATGGGGACGTTCTATAGAGTGCGGCTTGCTTGAAGATCCGTGGAACGAGCCGCCGGAGGACGCTTACGAGATGACGGCCAACCCGTTAGAGGGACCGGACGCGCCGGAGTTTATCGAGATAACTTTTGAGCATGGCGTGCCTGTTGCGTTGAACGGCGAGAGAATGCACGGCGTTGATTTAATTTTGAAATTAAACGCGATAGCCGGCAAGCATGGCATAGGCCGCGTTGATATGGTTGAAGATAGATTAGTCGGATTTAAGAGCCGCGAAGTTTACGAGTGCCCGGGCTCGAGCACTTTACTCGCAGCGCACAGAGCAATGGAGACTTTAACGCTTGACAAGCAGGTATTAAAGACTAAGCGCGAGCTTGAAGTCAGATTTGCAGAATTAACTTACGAGGGCTATTGGTTCTCGCCGCTGCGCGATGCTATTAACGCGTTCATCAACGACACTCAGCAGTACGTGAGCGGAACTGTGAAGATGAGATTATTTAAAGGTCAGGCGGTCGTGCGCGGGCTTAAAGCTAACAAGACAGTTTATCGCCACGACTTAGCGACTTACTCAGCCGGAGATGCGTTCGATCACTCGGCGGCTGTAGGCTTTATAAATATTTGGGGACTGCCGGTCAGGACGTGGACAGCAACATATCCAAGGCATGACGAGGCCGAGACGCCTATCGAAGCGTAAATAAAATTTAAAATAAAAAATTGCGGGGTTGAAATTAAAACGCCTCGCAATTTTTATTTAATTAATTATTTACCAGACTAACGCGCGGTCTTCAGGAGCTAAATACATCTTGTCGCCGGGCTTTAATTTATAAAATTTATTAAACTCGTCGAACTGCTGCAATACTGCATTTACGCGAAGATAATATAAAGCGTGAACGTCGAACTTTAAAAGTTGATCCTGACGCTCGCGGGTCATAACGCCCTTCCAGATGTTGGCTGCAGCCCTGAAAAATTTATCGTAATCAAAATCTTTATGCTTGGCCGCAATACCCAGCATTGCTTTAATACCGGCCGTGTCCGCTATCGTCTCCGTCTGTACTAATTCGCCGTTATAAGCTTTGCCGTCAACTTGAATATTATTTAAATAATTTATTAATTTATCAGCGCGGGCTTTAAAAGTTTTATAGTCCTGCTCAGTCCACCAGTCTTTAATGCTGCCGTTCTTGTCGAACTGCGCTCCGTTCGTGTCGAACGCATGAGACAATTCATGACCGATTACAAAGCCGATGCCGCCGAGCTTCTCTTCATAGCTCATGTCCGGCCTGTAAAAATCTCCGCTCAATATTCCGCCGATAATTTGAATCTCGTTATGATTGGGTAAATAATACGCGTTCACAATCGCAATATCTTCAACCCATCTTTCGCGATCCACTTTAGCGTTTAATTTGTCATAAAAATTAACTTGCAAATTAAATTTATTTAAACTTTCAATCGCATTGAAATAACTTAAATTTTTAAAGTCAAGTTTAGAATAATCCTCCCACTTGTCGGGATAAGCGACGCGCGGCGTTATAGCCTCGAGCTTCTCTATTGCCTTAGCTTTGGTCTCTTCGCTCAGCCAGTCTTCGCCCGCAAGCATCTCTTTATAATATGCAATCGCGTCGTTTATAATCTGCGTGACTTCGGCTTTGGTCTCCGGCGCAATATATTTCTCAGCATAAATTTTTGAAATTGCCGACGGAAGTCTGCCGTGCACAAAGTCAGCCGCTAAATATTCGTCAGGCTTGCTCTGTTTAATTCCGTTGCGCTCGCGGCTTATCTTTTGCAGCTCTCTATACGAATTTTCGTCAAGCCGTCCCATATAGCGCGAGGCAATATTGCGAATTAAATATGCTTTAATATTCTCTAAATTATTATTATTATAAATTTTATTCAAGCCGTCGAGCCATTTAAATTCCTGCAAATTAATGCGCTCGCTGAAGACTTTATGCGCCGCTAAAATTTCATAAAACGGGAACACCGGCGATAAAGTTTTTAAATCTTCAAGCTTTATTGCATTAGCATAAAGTTTTTTAATCGCGTCCGGCGAGTTGCGCTCGTTAAGCGTCATCATGTACTCAGCTATATTTTTCTCAAATTCAAACGCGTTATTAATTATCTTTGCAGCTTGAGCTTTATCATAGCCTAATTTATTAAGCATGTATAAAGCGATTGCCTCGCTCTGCTTTTTATCCCGCGCTCCGTTTGCGCTCAGCTCTTTATATTCGGCGGAGTCGCCAAGGCTCAAGCCCGTCGGATAAAGCTCGATATTATAATAACGCGAGTCGTCGTTATCTATTCCCAAACTAAAATTTGCGATAAAACCTCCGTGCATTAAACACTCTTCGCTTTGAAAATACGCGTTTAAGTCTTTAATATCTTTAATCTCTTCAACTTTTAATAAATAATTTTTAATAATTTTTAAATTATTCTCAAGCTCGGCATTACGCGCGTCCCAGTCAAGCCATAATTTATATAAAGTATGGATTAACTCCGCGTCATGGCCTTTAAGACTTTTATCAGTCATCATAGCTCTGACAGCCGCGTCAACCGCGTCCTGAAGCTCCATAAAGTTGCCGTTGACAACTCTCCCGGGCTTCAACTCAGCACTAACAAGCCAGTCATGATTAGTATTAACATAAAAATCTTCGCGCAGATCCGGCTTATAATCAGCGTCTCTTACAGCATGAACTATAATCGAATTAAACCACTCGCGTTTAGCTTCAGCAAAGCTTGAATTTGCAAACGCGAATAAAAATACAAGCGCAATTAAAAAACTTTTAAACATTAAACAAACTCCTTCTTATTTAATATATATATAATTAATTTAATTTATTTCGGGTGATCTCTGCAAAGGCGTCATGATTATGAATGCTCTCGCAGCTCGTTATATTTATCTCATACCAAATAATTCTTGCGTCCGCGTCAAGCTTTAAAGCTAATTCACGGGCTGTATCTTCAACAAATCTTGGATTATTATACGCGTGTTCAGTGACAAATTTTTCATCAGGGCGTTTTAATAAAGTGTATAAAGGCGACGAGCCGGAACTCTCGGCCATAGCTATTAATTCTTCGAACCAGACTAAACTTTTAGCTCTAATTTTTAAATCAATTAACGCGCGTTGATTATGCGCTCCGTAGGCTGAAATTTCTTTCGAGCACGGGCAAAGAGTCTGCACCGGAACTATAATGCTTGTGACAGTATCAAATTTATTTGAATTTAAATCTAAATCAGCTTCATAGCCTGCGTCATAATTAATAAAGCTCTCAAGCTTTGAGACGGGCGCGGCCTTGCGGATAAAATATTTAAATTTAAAGCTTATAAAAGCTTTGCTTGCGTTTAACTTTTCACATAAATCTTGAGCTATATTCTTTAAAGTTTTAGGCGAAATTTTTTCATCATGATAATTCTCTAAAATTTCTATAAAGCGGCTCATGTGCGTTCCTCGAAATTCATGCGGCAGGCTCACGCTTAAATTCACGCTTGCGATGCTGTGCTGCTCGCCGCGTTCTTTATCCATTAATACGACCGGAATATTTAAGTTTTTAACTCCGACTTTATCGAGCGAAATTTTGCGTAAATCGCGCTCGCCTTGAATGTCTTTTAACTGCATTATTTTATAATTCTCAAAAGCTGAACAAGCGTCATGCCATCGTCGTCCACGCGTTTATCAGACGGCACAAAATAATTTTGACTATAAAAATTTAAAAGCTTCTCGTTGTCCTCCGCTTCGGCAAACGCTATAACTCCGCCGACATCATGCTGTATATTATGTAATAATTCAAACACTAATTTTAAAAGATCGCCGCCGGAAATTTTTGTGTCCGCCGCATCTGTATAATTTTTACCGAGCTGCGCGATTAAATACGCCGCTGTATTATAAGTCTGCGTTGCAGGGTTAAAGCGGCTGGTGCGTTCAATTTTTTTCTTTAACGAGTTGCTTAATTTATCCGCGCTTATAGACAAAGGCTTTATAGTAACGGTAAAATAGCCCACAAGTTCCATAGGATTAAGCGGACAGCTGAAAGATGATATAAAATTATTAAGAGCTTCCATATCCCTTATGCAGCCGTCCGGAAAATATTCGCGGATATTATGATAATAATAATTTTCAATAGCGGACATTATTTCTTGCTCCTGTATTTTTCGATGAGTTTATCAATAAATTCCCTGTCCTCTTTAGAATCTGTGAGCAAACGACCGGGTGCGGGCGTGTCCGGGATTTCCATATTCATCGCCGTCTCAAGAGCATTAATAAATCTCTCGACGCGCTCTTCGCCCTCGATAATAAAATTATGAGTTATGCTTGAAGTTGCCATCGTGTCATCTCTCCTTTAAATAAATTAAATTTATTCAAAAATTATATAATATAATTTTTAATTTTTTCACGCTCGTGATTATTAATTTAAAATTTAATAATAGATTTAGCGCATTTAAATTATTATAAATTATGTTAATATTTTATAAATTTATTGTGTTTTTTTACAGAAAGGACTTGTTAAACATGAGCAAAAAATTTTTGGGCGCGTTAATGCTTGTAGTTTTATTAGCAGGCTTGGCAAGCGCGGCAGGACGTGCGGTATGGAACTTTAAGGCTGACGTCGGCATATCGAGCAGCATCGCAGTAGCGGGCGATTTAGTTCTGGCAGGAGACGCGGGCGGCAAATTTTACGCAGTTAATAAAAATACTGGTAATTTAGCCTGGGCTTATACCGGCACAAATTCTATAATCGGCGTTCCGGCTGTTTCAGACGGCAAAGTAGTTTTTGCGCAGGGCGACGGCACTATCACATGCTTGAATTTAAATAACGGCTCTGTAATCTGGAACAATGAGGCCAAGATAGAGGGCGAGGGCTTGACTGTCGTTGACGGCGTTGCAATCGGCGACGGCAAAGTTTACGTTGCGCGCGGCGACGCAGTGTTATACGCTTTGAATTTAAGCGACGGCCATTCAGTTTGGAAATATAAGACGGAAAGCAACGAGCTTAGAACGGCGCCTGCATTCGCAGAAAATTATGTAATGTTGGGAGAGCAGAACGGCAAATTTGATTTAATCGATCCCAAGACCGGCAAACGCGTTACCGGAGGCGGAGCCGGCGGAGCAGTCAATACGCCCGTGTTTAATAACGGCGATATTTATTTCTCAAGCTGGGACGGCTCAGTGCAGAA
>JAFSNU010000072.1 GCA_017447325.1 Synergistaceae bacterium
GACGATTGAGACGCATAATAATAATATTTTAGGCATCGGCAGATTTTATAAAAATGCGAAGCTGATAGCTTTATTTAATTTCTTGCGCAGTGAGCAAGTTATTTATCTTGATGACAATCAGCTCGACTTCAGCGAGAATTATGTAAATTTATTTAATAAGCTTTATCGCAATAAAAAATATAAATTCACCCGCGAAGACTTAAAGCAGGGAATTAAATTAGAGCCTTGCGGCTTTGCGTGGCTGCTTGCTGATTAATTATATAATTTAATTTAAAGTAAAAGCCCCGGGAGTTTGCCCGAGGCTTTATTTATTTATAAATTAAATTGCGAACGGCAGCGTCGATCCAATTATATATCTCGCGAGCCAGTAAGCAGCTTTAAAATAATTTTTGTACTCAGGATTAGTTAAATATAATCTCGCTAAAGCTCTGTTAGACTGATTATGTCCAAGATGCGCAGCTTTATTATACAGCTCGATTGCTTTCGGAGTGTCCTTCGGCAGATTAGTCTGCGTGGCTTGAGCGTCGAACATTAAAGCCATATCGTAAATAAATAAAGCATTAGTCTCTGAATCAGGATTTAATAAGCTTGCGTCGCCGTCGAGATATTTTTTAATTTTATCTTGATCTTTATGTATTGCATACGGCACAGGGAAAGCGCTTTGAACGCCGTAATAATTTGCAAAAGATTTATTAGCCCAATTATCAGCTTTACTCGCCGAGAGATCTCCGTAAAATAAAAGCCAAGGCCTTTGAGTGACAAACGGCACCGCAACGTCTTCGTTCCCGTTTTGTTTATTCTCAAGAACTATTTTAGCGTTATATTCATTCGCTGCTCTATACGCCGGAGCAATTTTCAAATCTCTTAATCCGTTTGCAAAGTTCGGCATGGCAAGCAGGCATATAATTAATAAAATATATCTTAACTTAAAAATTTTAAAATTCTTTATGCGCGATAAAATTTTCTCGCTGCGATAACAAAAACCGAATAAACTGAACCAGAGTGCGAGCATCGTCCATAATGCAAACGTCTCGGCTCTCGGAGCGAGATGAAAGCCCGCAGCAAATGCGCATATCGCTTGATTAAAGAATGCAGTTAATAAAACTAACAACACTATATGCCAAGCCTTTAATCTGAATTTAAAATCAATTTTTAAATTCTCAGCAATGCACGGCAAGAATAAAATAAAAATATAAATTATTGGCTTAACAAAAAATTTACAGACTGTGACCGTTCCGTATAAAAATATAACTCGCAGCATACTTAATATAAATGCGCCTCGAGATAAATCAAAATTATTCGCATTCTTTCTCTCGCTCATCATTCTATGAGCCGTGCCCGGGGCAAGATACATAACTAAAAATCCCGCGATGCAAGCAAGCCAGAACGCCGCGCAGATTAAAAATTTTTGCCGCTCGCCCTTGTATAAATAATATAAAGCCGCTAAGAAAGATATTACGCCAGAGAATATTACAGGCTGCTCGAGCGTTATTCCGTCAATAAATAAAATTATTAAGCATAATATAAAAGAAATTTTAGAGCCGTTTAATGCGCGTAACGCAAGCGCGAACGCAAA
>JAFSNU010000073.1 GCA_017447325.1 Synergistaceae bacterium
CGCAAGTTGCTGATTATATCAGAGAGTTAGCGTCGCAGAAAAGCAAGGACAGCCGGATAAAGCTTAAGAAGATACAAGACTGTATTAATGCGCTGAAATATTACGGAACGCTTGCAGGCGAACCTTACATGACATGAAGCATCTTGACGGAGAAATTTGGGAATTAAGGCCTATGAACGGCAGAATATTATTTGCAGCGTGGCATAAAGGCAGCTATGTATTGCTACATTATTTCACAAAGAAGACGCAAAAAACGCCGATGCGCGAAATTGAAAAAGCAAAACGCGATCTGGCGGATTTAATTGAACGGGGTGAATGATAATGAGTAACGGCGCAATAGGCGGAACTTGGGACGATCTTGAGAAGGAAATTTTTACGCCTGAAGAAATTAGGGAAAGCAAATTACGCACTGCGGTAATCGGGGAGCTTATAAAGGCAAAGGGCGAACGCGGGCTGAGCTTAAAGAAGCTTGAAGAGTTGAGCGGCGTCGGACGGGCGACAATATCTAAAATGGAGAAAGGATATTCAAGCTGCAAGACTGACACACTTTTAAAAGTCCTGGCTGCTTTAGGAAAAACTTTAGCAGTAGTGCCTATTGAATTTGAACTTGAAACTGAGAAAATTTAAATCATGACGATAAACGAGATTAAATTAAAAATTAAAGATTTAATAAAAGATTATTGCGAGGACGATAAAACTTCGCGTGTTTCGGCTTGGGGCGGCAAGCTCGACGTCCGGCCTGAGTTTCAGCGCGAGTTTATCTATAAGGATGCGCAGCGCGACGCGGTCATCAAGACTATACTAAATAATTTTCCGTTGAATATAATGTATTTTGTGGATCGCGGCGACGGAAGCTATGAAGTGCTTGACGGACAGCAGCGAATTATATCTATATGCCGTTATGCGCAGAATGCTTTCAGCGTTGACTTGCCGGAGTTAAAGTCTATTAATTTCCCGAATTTATTTGAAGATCATAAAAATATATTCTTGAATTACGAGCTTAGCGTTTATATCTGTCAGGGTACGGAGAAGGAAAAATTTGAATGGTTTAAAATTATAAATATAGCTGGCGAGACTTTGGAAGAGCAGGAAATTTTGAATGCGCTCTATCACGGAGTATGGCTCACTGACGCTAAAAAATTATTCAGCCGGAGGGGCTGCATGGCGTATAAAAATTACGGCAAATATATGGCCGGCGAGTGCATAAGGCAAAAATATTTGGAGACTGTCTTTAAGTGGCGGGCTCAGGCCGAAAATTTTACGGGTAAAAATTGCATTGCCGACTTCATGCAGGCTCATCGATTTGATAAAGACGCCGGAGATTTATGGAAATATTTTGAAGATATTTTTAAATGGGTGAAAAATAATTTTGGAAATGATATAGATAAATCGATGCAGGGCGTCGCGTGGGGCGAGCTTTATAATTCGCACAAGGACGACAATTTAGAGCCTGAATATTTGCAAAGGCGCGTTAAAGAATTACTGGCTGACGACGACGTGACGAAAAAGGGCGGGATA
>JAFSNU010000074.1 GCA_017447325.1 Synergistaceae bacterium
CCCATTGCCTTGCGCACAACCGGCACTTCGTTTAACACGTCTTCAAGCTTATCAAGAGCGTTCATCTCTTTTAACTGATTGACCATGTTCGAGTACATGCCGCCCGGTATCTGGTAACGCAAAATATTAATATTAACGCCGGCCATTTCAGGCAATAATTTTTTATATTTCTCGCGGACTTTCTTGAAGTGTTCGCAGACCGGCAATAATTTTTCGATATTAATTCCCGTGTCGTACTCGCTGTCGGCTAAAGCTGCGACCATTGACTCAGTCGGCGGCTGGCTCGTGCCTAATGCAAACGGCGAGATTGCCGTATCAATTATCTCAGCTCCGGCGGCGATGCCCGCAAAATAAGTCATGCTTGCAAGACCTGTTGTGTAATGGCTGTGAAGTTCGATAGGCACGTTCGTCCTTTGCTTAATCGCGACAACTAACTTTGCGCAGTCAATGGGATTTAATAATCCGGCCATGTCTTTAATTGCGATCGAGTCCGCGCCCATTTGAGTCATCTTCTCGGCCATGTCGGCGAAGCTCTCGAGCGTATGAACGGGCGAAAGAGTGTAGCTGATGCAGAGCTGCAAGTGTGCCTTCTCCTTCTTGACCTGATCGGCGGCGACTTCTACATTTCTTAAATCATTAAGCGCGTCGAAGCATCTGATAATATCTATGCCGTTGCCGACGGCGCGTTTAACAAATTCGCGCACAGTGTCGTCCGCGTAATGACGATAGCCGACTAAGTTCTGTCCGCGCAGAAGCATCTGCAATTTAGCTTTCTTAATTCTCTTGCGGATTAATCTTAATCTCTCCCACGGGTCTTCGTTCAAGAATCTCATGCAGCTGTCGAAAGTTGCTCCGCCCCACATCTCAAGCGCCCAGTAGCCGGCCTCGTCCATCTTGTCAAGGATCGGCAGCATGTCTTCCGTGCTCATTCTTGTAGCAATCAAAGACTGGTGCGCGTCTCTTAACACTGTCTCCGTTATCCTAACTTTTGGCATTAAAAAATCTCCTTAAATTTAATTTAAATAAATTTTTAAAATTTTATTTCTTGATATTATACGATATTATTATTTATAAATTTTAATTTAAGGAGTGATGAAAAATTTTTAGAAAGGCGTTCAGGGATTCTCTGCCGGTCTTGACTGGCTATATGGTAATGGGTATTGGCTTTGGAATTTTGTTAAGCGCGAAAGGCTATAATGCTTTGTGGGCTTTTATAATGAGCGTGAGCATTTACTCCGGCACTGCGCAGTATTTATTTATAAATTTTATAAGCGACAAAGCAAGCTTAAGCACCGTAGCTTTAACGTCGATAATCACCGGCGCGAGATATTTATTTTACGGCGTCTCGATGATTGATTTATATAAAAAATTTAAAAATAAATTCAAGCGGCTTTACATGATACTTGCCTTGACAGATGAGACTTATGCGCTCATGTCCGTATCAACTTATTTAAACGGCAAAGAGCGCGAGGAGTACTGCACGTATATTGCGTGGCTCGATCATGTTTACTGGATAGTCGGCACTGTCCTTGGCGGAATACTCGGCGCGTTCATTCCGTTTAATACTAAAGGCATTGACTTCTCACTCACGGCGTTATTTATTACTATCTGCGTTGACCAATGGCTCGACAAGGCAAATAAATTTACAAATCATTTATCAGCCTTAACGGGTTTTGCCTCAAGCTTAATTTGCTTAATGATATTCGGGCGCAAAAATTTTTTGATCCCGTCAATGGCCGCGATAATTATAATTTTATTTTTGCTTAAAGATTTTATAAATAAAAATAATATTAAAGAAAGTGAAATTTAAAATGAGCGATAAATATTTTTTATTAATGATCTTAGTCTGCGCCGCTTCGACTTTTGCATTAAGAGCCTTGCCGTTTATTGCGTTTAACAAGCGCACGCCGGAATTTATAAAATATCTTGGCCGCACCCAGCCTGCCGCTGTCATGGCGATGCTTGTGATTTATTGTCTGAAGGACGCTGATATATTAGGCGGGCTTCACGCGATGCCGGAGATAATTTCGTGTTTAGTTGTGATAGTTTTGCATGTCTGGAAGCGCAGCGCATTATTAAGCATAATAGGCGGCACTGCTTGCTATATGATTATAGTGCAGAATTTTATGTTATAATAATTTAACTTTTTCAAACTTTACGCGAAAAATTTTGAAAGTTTTTCAGCTACATTTTCAGCTACAAAAAATTATTTTAAATTAAGTTTATGCAAAAATTTATAAAGTTGATTTGAAAAATAAGTTGTAACAAAAAAATTTTGCAATTTAAAGTTTGATTAAAAATTTAAAAGCCGGACGAACTTGCCCGGCTCTTTTAATAATTAAAAATAAATAATTAAAACTTACGCCTGAACGTTAAGGCCTGCGCCTACGCCCATACTTGCCAGAAGCTGCTCCATTGACGTCTCTTGAAGCTCCATAACGTTCTTGAGCATCGAGACCTGAGCCTGCGACTGAGCCTTGACCTGCGCCATGTCCATTGAGTACTGCGCTATGCTCGCACTTATGCCGTCCATTATATTCGCCTCCTTTATAAAAATTCTTGAAATTAATTTAAATTGCTTATAATAATTATAAAATAAATTTAAATTTTAAATTAAGAGAGGCTGTGTATTATGTCGGATAATAATATAAATAAAATTATGAGAGCCATACCCGGCATGGATATTATGCTTGACAGCGAATGGGGCAAAAGTTGGATCGCTGCAATCGGACGCGTTACTGTTAAAAATATTTTAAATCAAGAGCTCGCTTTATTGCGCCGCGATATTTTAGAGAATAAATTAGATTTAAATAATATTAATATAGAAGAAGAATTAAAATCACGGAGCATAAAAAATTTTGAGCGGGCCGCGCGGAAAAATTTGCGAAGAGTTATTAACGCCACCGGAGTCGTAATTCACACAAATCTTGGCCGGTCTTTAATCGCGGACGAAGCTGTCGAGGCGATGAGACAGGCCGCCGTTAATTATTCCAATCTTGAGTATGATATAGAATCAGGCTCGCGGGGTCAGCGCAACTCGTTAGTTGAAAATTTATTATGTAATATAACAGGAGCTGAAGCGGCTTTAGTCGTGAATAATAACGCCGGAGCTGTTTTATTATGCTTGACTGCTTTAGCAAAAGATTTTGAAGTTATAGTCTCGCGGGGCGAGCTTGTCGAGATCGGCGGCTCGTTTAGAGTGCCGGACATAATGGCCTTAGGCGGAGCAATTTTAAAAGAAGTCGGCACGACTAACAGGACGCATTTATTTGATTATGAGAATGCGATTAATAATAATTCTAAAATAATTTTAAAAGTTCACCCGTCAAATTTTAAGATCGAGGGCTTTACTGCAATGCCGGAGCGTTTAGAGCTTGCGGAGCTTGCGCACAAAAATAATTTAATCTTTATGGAGGACGCGGGGAGCGGCCTGTTAGTCCCGGGCGAAGATTTAAATTTAATCGGCGAGGTCAGCATAAAAGAAAGTTTAAATCAGGGCGTTGACTTGATAACTTTCTCCGGCGACAAGATGCTCGGCGGTCCGCAGATCGGAGTTATAGCCGGCAAACGCGAAATTATAAATAAATTAAGAAAATTCCCGTTGTTAAGAGCGCTGCGAGTTGACAAGACAACTTTTGCCGCGTTCGAGACGACTTTAAGGCTTTACATGCGCGGCGAACTCGATAGTATTCCTACTTTAGAGATGATAAGGCGGGACAAAAATTTATTGCGCGAGCAGGCGGATAACTTAGCTGAAAAAATTTTAGAGCGCGTTAATAATAAGCGAGTTAAAGTTGAAGTTGTAAAGACGAGTGACGCGGTCGGCGGCGGATCTTATCCTGAAAGGCCTTTAATGGGCTGGGGCGTAGCTGTGAGCTGTGATGCAAGCGTTGCAGACGTTAAACTCAGCGCGGGAAGTTTATTAAATTTAATGCGCGAGAGCAAGACGCCGATTATTTGCGGAGCTCACGATAATGCTTTAATAATTCATGTCAGGACTTTGCGCGGCCATGATGTAGATTTAATAATAAACAGGCTTGAAGAAATTTTTAATTAATAATTATGCGCGAGGAGATTTTTAATTAATTATGAGTGATATAAAAGATGTAAAAGAAATTTCGTTAGTGTTAGGCACAGCCGGACATATAGACCACGGCAAGACGACTTTAATAGCTGCGCTGTCGGGGATAGACGCGGGCAAGCTTGACAGATTAAGCGAAGAGAAGAAGCGCGGGATAACTATTGAGCTTGGCTTTGCGCCGTTAGAGCTTGATGATGGCCGGGTTGTGAGCGTGATAGACGTGCCTGGCCACGAAAAATTTATTCGGCAAATGGTCGCCGGAGCTTCCGGAATAGACGCGGCGTTGTTGGTAATCGCGGCGGACGAGAGCGTCATGCCTCAGACCCGCGAGCATCTGGCGATAATGGAATTATTAGGCGTTCATGACGGCTTAATCGCTGTGACTAAGATCGACAGGATAAAAGACGAGCCGGAATTATTGGAGCTTGCAGTTGAAGATATTAAAGATTTTGTGCGCGGGACGTTTTTAGAGGGCAAGCCGGTCGTGCCGGTGTCAGGAGTGACGGGCGAGAATTTGGATTTGCTGCGCAGCGAGATTGCAAATTTAATTAATCGCGTTAAGCCGAGGTCAAGGAGCGGCGCTTTATTTTTGCCGGTTGACCGAGCGTTCCCGATCTCAGGCTTCGGAACTGTTATAACAGGGACGGCCTATCACGGGACGGCGAACGTCAGCGACGAGATCGACGTATTGCCGTCGGGGTTGCGCGGCAAGATCAGGACGCTGCAGGTTCACGGAAATTCTGTCACTCAGGCTTACGCAGGGCAGCGCGTCGCGGCGAATTTGGCAAATATTGCGGTCGATGACTTAAAGCGCGGCGACGTGATTTGTTCTCACGGAGTTTACGCGGCTACTTCATGCTTTGACGCTGTTATAAAATTATTAGATAATATAGAGCAGCCGTTAAAGCACTGGCAGCGCGTTCATGTCTGCATTGGAACGAGCGAAGTGTTAGCGCATGTTTCTTTATTAAATTTAA
>JAFSNU010000075.1 GCA_017447325.1 Synergistaceae bacterium
ATAAACTAATTCTAATATAAATTTTACTAAATTAAATCGCTTAATAGGCCTAATTATTTAAAATTTTAAAATTTTAATATTTTGCGATATTCGCTCTCGAGCATGACGCTCTCAAAAGTTCCCATGTTGTTCATAATTGCGAGCGCGTCATCGACTATTTGCATTGCCAGCGGGCAGCCCGTGCCCTCGCCTAATCGCATTCCTAAATTTAACATAGGCGTTAATTTCAACTCTTCTGCTGCAGCGACATACGCAGGTTCAGCCGAGCAGTGCGACGCTATCATATAATCTTTCGCGTGCTCAGAAATTTTAGCCGCAAGCAAAGCCGCAGCTATCGAGATAACGCCGTCGATTACAACAGGAATTTTGAACGCCGCCGCGCCTAAGAACACGCCCGTCATCGCCGCGATGTCAAGTCCGCCCACGCACGACAAAATCTCTAAACAATCTTTCAAATTATCTTTAAAATCTAAATTATTTAACTTATGAAATACTAAAGCATCTTTAATAATCTTCTGCTTCTTATTAAACGCCTCGTCTGTTAAGCCGCCGCCGCGCCCGATTAAATTTTCGTCGCCGCACCGGCCAAGCACCGCCATGATACACGCCGCAGCCGTCGCAGTGTTGCCCATGCCGACCTCGCCAGTGCCAACTATATCATAATTATTATCTTTGCACTCTTTCGCTAATTTAATTCCGAACTCGACCGCCTGACGGGTTATAGCCGGAGACATCGCGCGTTCTTTAGCAAAATTGCCCGTGCCGTCTTTCATAAACTTATGGCTTGAATCTATTTCCGGCCTCGCGTCCAAGTCCTTTACGCCCAAATCATAAAGCTTTAAGTCAACGCCGATAATTTTGCAGATAGTGTCGATGCCGCAGCCCTTGCGATCCGAATATAAATTCATTAAGAATTTCGTGAAATATTGCGGCGTGCCGGAGACGCCCTCGTCGTAAATGCCGTTGTCCGCTCCGAATAACAAATGCACTTTGCGTGTTAAATTATTATGCAGCTTGCCCGTTATGCTTGAGATTTTAATTGAAAGTTCTTCAAGCTCGCCCAGGCTGCCGATCGGCTTTAATAATCCGTGCTGATACTCTCGCGCTTTAGCCGCTGCCTCGCTGTCCGACGGCGTGATTAACTTTAAAATTTCTTCAATGCTCACAATAAAAACTCCTTTCAAAATTTATTTAATTTATATTTTATAATTTATTATAAAATTTTATTTAAATATTTTAATTTAACGAGAGGGGAAATAATTTATGTCAAAGAAAATTCTTGCGCTGCTGAGCGACGACTTCGAAGATTTAGAGTTATGGTATCCGGCGTTGAGACTTCGCGAGGAGAAATATCAAGTTGACTTCGCGGCTGAAAAGAAGGGCGCGGTTTATCACGGCAAGTACGGCGTGCCTTGCGTCTCAGATTATTCGTTCGACGAGATTAATCCTGACGACTATGACGGCCTGTTAGTCCCGGGCGGATGGGCTCCTGACAAATTAAGGCGTTTTGCAAAAGTCTTAGAGATAGTTCGCAAGATGAACGCGGATAATAAAGCCATAGGCCAGATATGCCACGCGGGCTGGGTGTTAATCTCTGCAAATATTTTGAATGGCCGCAAGGTAACAAGCACGCCCGGCATTAAGGACGACATGACCAACGCCGGAGCAATTTGGGTTGACGAGGAGTCTGTCGTTGACGGCAATATAGTCTCAGGCAGACGTCCGCCCGATCTTCCCGCTTACGTTAAAGACTTTATTAAAATTTTAAATAAATAATTTTAAATTTAAATTAAAATATGAGTAAAGTCACAGTGCGGGACATGACGGAGGGCACTGAATGGAAGCATATCGTGGCCTTCGCATTCCCGCTGTTCATAGGCAATATATTTCAGCAGCTTTACAACACGGTTGACAGTGTCGTCGTCGGAAACTTCGTCGGCGCGGACGCGTTAGGCGCGGTCACGTCAACTATACCGATCGTGTTTACTTTAATCGGCCTGTTTATCGGCTTCACAATGGGAGCAAGCGTTGTAATCTCTCAGTTCTTCGGCGCGAAAGATATTTTAAATTTACGCAAGGCAACTCACACGGCTGTTTTGTCAACAGTTATAATTGCAATTATTTTATCTTTAATCGGTTACGCGATAACGCCGGCTCTGTTAGAGATGATGAACACGCCGGAGTCAGTCATGCGCGAAGCCGTGATTTATTTACAAATTTTCTCGGCTGGACTAATAGGCCTGATGCTTTACAACATGGGCTCGGCGATTTTACGCGCGGTCGGAGACTCTAAACGGCCTTTATATTTTCTAATACTTTCGTCTGTATTAAATATAATTTTAGATTTAGTATTCGTGATTTACTTTCACTGGGGAGTTGCGGGCGTGGCCTGGGCGACGATTATATCGCAGTTTGTTTCAGGCTTGATTATTTTTGCGTTATTATTTAAAAGTCACGAGGCTCACAGCTTGAGCTGGCGTGAGATGAGAATAGACACAAAGATTTTAAAGCGCATAATTTTAAACGGCTTGCCCTCAGGTTTGCAGCTCGCGATAACAGGATTTTCAAACGTGTTTGTTCAGGCTTATATTAACGCTTACGGCGCGGCGAGCACTTCAGGCTGGGGAATTTACAGCCGCATTGACGCGTTCGTGATCTTGCCGATTCAAAGCATGGCGATGTCAACGACGACTTTTGTCGGACAAAACGCCGGAGCCCGCAAGCCCGAGAGAATTAGAAAGGGCGTCCGCGAGAGCATGACAATTTCTATTGGCATTACGTTTTTAATCGTCGCGTTTCTTTACGTTGCTGCGCCGTTTATAGTCTCACTCTTCAACAGGGACGAGCAGGTGTTATTATACGGCGTGTTATTCTTAAGACTTAACAGTATATTTGACCCGGTGAACGTCACGAATCAAATTCAGGCCGGAGCGTTAAGAGGCGTTGGCGACGCGCAGACTCCGATGTTCATAATGATCGGCTCGTTCGTAGTCTTCAGACAGATTTATTTATTTATAATCTCGAGGCTTACAAGCTCGATCTATCCGATCGCTCTGGGCTATCCAATAGGCTGGATCGTTTGCAGCTTATTAATGTTCTGGCATATCAAGCGCAGCGGCTGGGACAAAAAAATTTCGCGCCTCGCAATGAGATAAATAAATTTAAAATTTTTAAAAAATATTCTTGCGAAATTTAAAACTTTATGATATTATTTAGCAGTTGTGAGTTGGCCCCATCGACTAGCGGTCTAGGTCGTAGCCCTCTCAAGGCTAAAACACGAGTTCGAGTCTCGTTGGGGCTACCATGGCTTTTAAAAATTTAAATAAAAAATTATACAAACGCCCTAAAACAGGGCGTTTTTCTTTTAAACTTTATAAGATTTTCGAAAGTTCGACAGATATAAAACCGTATGCTAAACTGTAGGCATACGGTTAATTTATTTTTTAGCATACGGTGAAGGAGCGCAAAGCAAGATGTTAAGCGAGTTAATAATAAAACACGCTAAGCCTAAAGATAAAAAATATTGTATATCGGACGGAGTATCTACAACCCTGAATGGGTTGTAAGGTTGGACGCGGGCTTATAGTCGAGATTAGACCTAACGGACAAAAATATTTTATTGTCCGCGCGTTTAAAGACGGGAAAGAAAAACGCAAACATCTTGGCGTGTATCCTGAAATATCTTTGCGCGAGGCTCGTATAAAAGCTGTTGAAGCTCGAAGAGATATATTTAATGCTCAGTCCGATACAACTCAAAAAGATATAAATTTCGGCGATATATTGCAAATGAATAGCGTATTGCTCGTTATTAAAAATACAGGAGACACTATCAGAAAAACATTTACGATAGCGATATATTCTGTTCGAAGACGAATCAGTGATTCACGAG
>JAFSNU010000076.1 GCA_017447325.1 Synergistaceae bacterium
AAAAAAATTTTAATTATTAATAAATTTAATATTAATAATTTATGGGGGTAATTTTATGGCCGTTGCAGTGAATTTAAGAAAAGGCGAATTGAAAAAACAAGCCGTAGTTGGTTTTAGCTGGACGACGTTTTTCTTCGGTGTTTTTGTCCCGTTGTTTAGGGGCGACTGGAAATGGTTTTTTATTATGCTTATTGCCGCTTTCATACTGCCTTTCATAAGCAATATTATTTTCGCCTTTATATATAATAAGATTTACACGCAAAATTTATTAGAGGCTGGATACACGCCTGCGGACGACGCGGAGCGCACGATTTTAAAGGGCGCAAATCTCATAGCGTAAAATTTAAAATTTTAAATTAATATAAATATGGTATGCAAACATTGCGGAGCACCTATTCGCAATACTGATGAGTGCTGTGAGTTTTGCGGAATGCCGGTTGATCTGGATGAAAAAACTCTCACTGAAAACGAAAATTTAAAACGTGAGGCCGAATACCGGAAAAAACTTAATAATCTTGTGAAGATAAAATACGCGTCAACGGCGTTTGTATTATTTCTCTCCGTGTTTACGATCGGCCTTTACTCTATTTACTGGTATGGGACGAGGAGCGGCGATTTAAATAAGCTCAATCCCGAGTGTCAGCTTCCGGCGTGGGGAGCTGGGGTATATTTAGCTAGCTGGATATATATGATGTTTATCCAGAGCGATGATGTTCAACCTATAATAATGTTAGCGTCGAGTATTTTTTACTGGTGGCTTGCCTTTCGTGTCAGAAAAATACTAAGGCTGTACGCCTCAAAAAATATAAGCGGTTCAGTAGTTGCAAGATATATAGCTCCGTCAGCAGTATGGACTTTTTTATTTGGTTCAATATATCTGCAGTCTCAAATCAATAAGATGATTCAAATGGAAATTTTAGCACCGAAGGTATAGTGCTTAAAAATTTTAAAAATTAATCGCCGCGTGAAAAATTTATTTTCGGGCTGCCATTTTTTAATTTTAGAATTAAATTTATTAACACGCAGCGGTTAATTTTATTATTTAATTGCAAAAAATTTTTAAAGTTTTAAATAGCGCGGAGCTTGAGCAAAAAATTTTAAATTAATTTTAGTGACAGGAAAAATATTTTATGATATAATGCTGAACGTTTGAAAGAGATGAGCCGCTAGCTCAGTCGGTAGAGCACCGGACTTTTAATCCGGGTGTCGCGGGTTCAAGTCCCGCGCGGCTCACCATCTTATTTAATTAGGTCCCATCGTCCAGAGGCCTAGGACACAGCCCTTTCAAGGCTGCGACGCGGGTTCGAACCCCGCTGGGACCGCCAACAAATCAAAAATTAATTCAATTCAAAATAATAAATAACTTAACTCTCTTAATTATTAATTAATTATTAATTTTATTTAATTTAAAATTTAAATTTTAAAATTTTTGAAAGCTTTAATTTATCGCCGCTAAAAATATTATATAATGCGTTAAAGTTTTTGAATAAAGTTAAATTTTAGTTTAAAATAAATTTTTAAAGTAAATTAATTTTTTGATTAAGATTTTAAGGAGAGATTAAGGCAATGAATTATAAACGTTTCCCGCTGGGCGCGCTTTGGACTAACGCGTATTTATTCTGGAACGATAAACGCGCTTTTATCGTTGACCCGGGCGGCGACCCTAAAGATGTTTTAGAATTTTTAAATAATAAAAATATTAAGCTCGAGGCAGCTTTATTAACTCACGGACATTTGGATCACACGGCGGGCTTGCAGTACTTGACGGATATCATCGGCGATAATATTTATGTCGGCAAGGGCGACGCGTACATGCTTAAAACTCCGTCAAGAGACTTGCAGGTCATGTTAAGAATAAAAGTTGAAGCCGTGAATAATTTTAAAGAGCTCAAAGAGGGAGATATTTTAAATCTTGCGGGATTTGAGATAAAAGTCTTAGAGACGCCCGGACACACTGAGGGCGGCCTGTGTTATTTGATTAAAGATGTTAATACTAATGAAGAAGTTTTAGCGGCAGGCGATACTTTGTTTGCTCAGAGCGTCGGACGGACGGACTTGGAGGGCGGCGATGAGCAAAAGCTTGAAAATTCTTTAAGGCGGCTTGCTGAGTTTAGAGATGATTTAAAAGTTCTGCCAGGCCACGGCCCCGAGACTTTAATCGGTGAAGAGCGCAGACGCAATCCGTTTTGGCCTAAATAATCCGGCCTAAATAATTTTAAAATTAAAATCATGTTTAAATTTTTATCGGGAATGATGGGGCTTGACGTCGGAATAGACTTAGGCTCATCGAATATAATAGTTTATGTTAAGAATAAAGGCATAGTTTTAAGCGAGCCGTCGGCTATTGCTGTGCGCAAACTGCCGCGGGCAGGAAATTATGAAATTATAGCAGTTGGACGCGAGGCCAAGGCGATGGCCGGCAAAGTGCCAAAGGGAATTGAATCTATATGGCCGCTTCAAGAGGGCGTTATCGGAAATTTCGACATGACTGAAGAGTTAATAAGATATTGCTTGAGGCGTGTCAGCGGCAATAATTCTTTGTTGTCACATCCGAGAGTTGTAATCTCAGTTCCGGCGGAAGCGACTGAAGTCGAGCGCAAGGCGTTTATCGATGCGACGCTTGGAGCGGGCGCGGGCGAGGCGTATATAGTTGAAGAGCCTATCTCGGCGGCTTTGGGCGTAGGCTTGCCGATTGAAAAGGCGAACGGCTGCATGGTAATTGATATTGGCGGCGGCACGAGCGAAGTCTCTGTCATATCTTTAGGCGGAATAGTTGTCACGAGTTCTGTCAGGACTGCCGGACGCTCAATGGACTTAGCCATAGCCGGAATGGTTCGTCAGCGTTACTCGCTTTTAATCGGCGAGAACACGGCTGAAGAAGTTAAAAATACTATCGGCTCTGCGCTGCCTTTAAATCCTGAGCTTGAGATGTCGGTTAAAGGTCTTGATCCGTCGAACGGCCTGCCCAAAAGTATTTTAGTTTCGAGCATCGAAGTCCGCGAGTCGTTAGAGACAATTTTTACCGGCATTGAGGACATGGTGAAAGTTGCGCTTGAAAAAATGCCGCCGGAGCTCGCAAAAGATGTTGTGGACAGCGGAATTGTTTTATCGGGCGGAGTTGCTTTAATGCCTGGCTTGGCCGAGAGACTTGCCAACACTGTTAATACTCCTGTTATCGTTGCAGAAAAGCCTTTATACTCGGTGGCGCTTGGCGTGGGAAAGATACTTGATAATTTAAGCGTCATGCGCAGAGTTTTAACGTCGGTTGAGCGCGGCTCGAGATAAATAATTTTTAAATTTAAAATTTATGCAAAGCCATAATCATAATCAAGTAACTGAGTTCGTGCATATTATTATAGCTTTAATATTAGGCTTGTTCCTGCTCGGCGGCGGCGCGAATTTGGGAATATCTAAAAGCGCGGTTGATTTGTTAGGAGCTGTGCTGTCAGTGCCTGAGTATCCGGCTGTTATTTTGCGCGGAGCATTTTTAAGCTGGAGCGAATGGGTCAATAATAAAGATGAAATTTATGTAAAATTAAAATTATTGCAGGACGAGAATATAAAATTAAAGGCGTTGAACTCTGAGCTAATGAAGGACAAAATTGACGCAGGGCTTGACGCGAATTTGCGCGAGGCTCGAGTGACTTTGCGTGCGCCGAGTTCATGGTGGAACGAAATTAGAATTGATCGGGGCGAGCGCGACGATATAGCTGAGGGCTTGCCGGTGTTTAATAACGGATTTTTAATAGGCCGAATAAGTTCTGTGTCGTTGATGTCTTCATGGGCTGAGTTATTAACTTCGCCGTCGTTAATGCTGCCGGTTGTGATAGAGGAGACGCGGGAGCTTGGAATAATAGAGGGCGACGGGACGGGAAGAATTTTATTGCAGTATATTCCGGCCGGAAGAGGCATCAAGCCCGGCATGAATGTGAACACGGCTTTGATAGGCGAGGACGTGCCGCCTGGGCTGCCGATCGGCAAGATAGCGGAAGAGCTTACTCCGACTCCGGACGGCTATGCAGTGTATAGAGTTGAACCCGGTGCTGACTTGTCGAAATTTTATACGGTCTCGTTCTTGAGCTTGAATAAAAAATAAAATTTAATTTAAATTTTAAATGTTGTTATTAATTATTTTATGGATTTTGCAGGATTTATTAACGGTGTTGTTCGGGGGCGTAATGCAGCTGCCGGAATTATTTTTAATGGGAATAGTTTATAAATTAATAGCGGAAGAGCGCGAGGATAAATTATGGGCGATATGGACGGCGTTTTTCGGAGGCTTGTTGTGGGATTTGCGATGGGTCGGCGTGCCGGGTTTTTTCACGCTGGGCTATGTAGCTGTAGTTGCTTTAATATTATGGGCGTGGCGTGTTATACCAGTGCATGGCCGGACGCTTTGGGTCGTGTTTTTATTGCTTGAGAGTTCGCAGTTTATTCCAAATTTAGTGCCTGTTTTGATACTCGGCGGAAGCACGGGCGGAAGTTTTTTTATCTCGCAGCAGATGTACGCGCTTCCGGCTTTATTAATATGTCTGTATCTTTATTCTAAACAGGCTGAACAGCAGGAGTAAATAAAATGCCGGATCTTGAAGTTCAGGATGTCTTAGATAATAGATTAAAGTTTTTATTTATAGCTATATTATTCTCTGTCTTAGTGCTTATAACAGGGCTTTATTATTGTCAGATTTATCAAGGCGATAAATACGTCCGGCTTGCGTATAATAATAAATTAAGATTAATACGCTTTACGGCACCCCGGGGCGAGATATTTGACAGAAACGGCGTGCCCTTGGCCGTGAACGAAAGAACTTTCTGCATAATGGGCTATCCAGCTGACTTAAACACGCTTGAGAAGCTTGAAAGACTGAGCGAAGTTTTAATTAAGCACGGCATTATGTTAAGCGTTAAAGATTTAGAAAAAATTATTAAACAGCAGAGATTAACGCCTTATCGAGTTATGCGGCTTGTGTCTAATTTAACTATGACGCAGATGGCGGAGCTCGTAGCCGACTCTGACTTCCCGCACGAATTATTTCCGTTGTCAGTTTGGAAACGAACTTATCCGTCCGGCGCAGCGACTGCAAATATTTTAGGCTATGTCGGCGAAATTTCGGAAGAAGAGTTAAAGGCGCGGCCTGAGAGTTTATATTCCGGCGGAGATTTAATCGGCAAGTCAGGCATAGAAAGAGCGTATGAAGAAATTTTGCGGGGCGAGGCCGGTGAAGAGGCTATCGAAGTTGATGCCCGGGGACGGCGCGTCAGAATTTTAGATTCAAGACCGGCGGCGAAAGGGCGGGATTTAAAATTAACGCTTGACATGGGAGCGCAGAGGTTAGCAGTTGAATTATTAAAAGAATATCGCGGGGCGTTGCTTGCAATGGACGTTAAGACCGGCGCGATAATCGCCATGGCATCGAGTCCAGCCTACGATAATAATCCGCTGGCTTGGGGAGTGTCAGGCCGCGAGTGGAGCAGCATGGTGAACGATCCGCAAAGGCCGATGATAAACAGGGCTATAACAGGAATATATCCGCCTGCTTCGACTTTTAAAGCATTTATGTCGATAGCTGCGCTTGAAGAGAACGCTATTAATAATACTACAAGTTTTCACTGCGGCGGAGCGCTGCGAGTCGGCTCAAGATCGTTTAGATGTTGGAAGCATTCAGGCCATGGAAATTTAAATGTTACGGGAGCATTGCAGCATTCGTGCGACGTGTTTTATTATCAGGTTGGGTTAAAGTTAGGAATAGATAAAATAGTTAAATGGGGACGCAAATTTAAATTAGGCGAGGCGACGGGTATAGATCTGCCGAGCGAAAATTCAGGGAATATAGCCGGGCCTGAGTGGAAGCAGCGAAGATTTAAAGAGGGCTGGGTACGCGGCGACACTGTTAATTATTCGATAGGGCAGGGCTATGTGTTAATGACGCCGCTGCAAATAGCGAGAGTTTACGCGGCGATTGCGAACGGCGGCAAGCTTGTCACACCGCATTTGTGCGCGTTAAATTATAAAGAGCCTGAAGATTTAAAATTAGATTTAAATAAATTAGCGGTAGTGCAAAAGGGATTAAATTATGTCGTGTCGCGCGGGACTGGCTCGAGGGCCGGAAGATTTGGAGTAAGCATAGCCGGCAAAACTGGAACGGCGCAGAACTCGCAGGGCGATGATCACGCGTTGTTTGTAGGCTACGCTCCGGCGGATGATCCTAAATATGTTGCGTTCGCGATAGTCGAGGCAGGCAAACACGGCAGCAGCGTGTCAGCTCCGTTGGTCGGGCAGTTATTAGCGCATATATTAACGCATAATTTAAACGAGTTAAATTTAGATGAATTTAAATTAGATTTAAGCAATATTAAAGATGATGAAGACGCCTAAATTTGCAATTAAAGTTGAGCCTGATAAAAAGCCCGAGCCTGAGCGCGGCGATGCGATACAAATTCACACGCGGGAGACGAGCTACGGCATAAAAATTTTATTGCCGGAGAGTTTGGGTAGTGACAGGTTGATTGATTTGTTGTCGCGCATTCCGGCCAGGGCGTTTACTTTGCCGGATGATAAGACTATAGCGTTTGACTTTCAGGGCAGATTATGCACTCAGGAATTATTAGTAAAATTATTATGCAATGTTATATGGCGCAAGAGAATTAAAGTTGAAGCGTGGCTCTCGAGTAATCCCGAGACTATAAATTTATTTAGGAGTTCAGGGCTTGAGATAAAAGAGCCGGAAGTTAAGAAGCCTGAAAAAATTATTGAAAATAAAATTGATAATAAAGATAATAAAGCTGAAATTAAAGTTGAAAATAAAATAATATACGAGCCGCGGAATTTGAAAGTATTATATAACTCGATGAGATCGGGCGACAGTTTAGTTACTGCCGGAGATGTTTTGTTATGGGGACACTTGAACGCGGGAGCTGAGATAAAGGCCGGCGGAAATATAATAGTTGCGGGCAAGCTGCGCGGATTAGTTCACGCTGGGCAGGGCTTGAAGAATAATGCTAATAATAATAATGAAAGAGTTTTTGTAATGGCGGGATCGTTCGAGGCGCGGCAGTTAAGAATCGGGCGCAAGTTGTGCTACGCTGACGAGAACACGGCCGGATGGCACAAGTCCGTTTTGATTACGCTCGAGGACGGAATGCCGATGATACGGGAAAATAAATTTGAGATATTTTAATTAAATTTTTAAATTTTAAAATTTAAAATAAAGGAGTGGTTAAGAATGGCGCAGATAGTGTTAGAGTTGGAGCCGGAGCTGAAGAGCGAGTTAGATTTTTGGAGCAGGAGAGAGAATAAGAGCCCTGAAATTTTTGTTGTGAATATTATAAAAGATATTATAAATGATAAGAGACGGACAGGCGTTAAAGCTATTTATAAAGCGCAGGAAGCGTTTAAAGGCGCGGCTGATGAGTTAGATTTAAAAGATGATGAAGATGTGCAGGATTTAGTAAATGAAGTGAGATATAAAATTAAATGAGAGTTCTTGCCGACACGAATATTATAATTTCGGCTTTAATGTTTCCGGCTTCTGTGCCTGCGAGAGCGTTGATAAAGGCTGAGGCGGAGCATGATTTAATATTATGTGAGCAAAATATTGAAGAGCTGAGAGATGTATTAAGGCGCAAACGGCCTGAGCTGCTGCCGGCTGCAGAAGAATTATTGTTGAATCTTGTTTATGAATTGATACCGGCTGTTAATGATGCGGGAGAAAAGATGCGCGACGTGAAAGATCAGCCGATTTTAAACTCGGCGATTATGTTTGACGTTGATATTATAGTTACTGGCGACAAAGATTTTTTGTGTCTTGAACTTGAACGGCCTAAAATTATAAGGCCTTTGGAATTTATAGAAAATTATTAAATTAAAATTTAAAATAAAGGAGTTGTTAAGAATGGCGCAGATAGTTTTAAATTTTTCGCCGGAGCTGATGAGGAGAATAAAATTTTGGAGCGTGAAAAATCGTCAGAGGCCGGAATTATTTTTGCGAAAGATGATAGCAGAGCATATTGAAGATTTGGATGATTATGAAATTGCGGCGAAAATATCGGCTGAGATCGAGGCCGGACGCATGAAGACGTATTCGTGGGAAGAGGTGAAGAAAGATCTTGGATTGGAAGATTGAATTTTCCAAAGACGCGATGGACGATTTTAACAGACTTGATAAAGCAGTTCAAATAAGGCTTGGAAAATTTTTAGACCGCATTATCAGTCAGCCTAATCCAAGAAAACTTGGCAAGGCGTTGACTGGAATTTTAGGCTTGTATTGGTGTTACAGAATGGGCGATTATCGCATAATCTGCACAATTCAAGATAATATTTTGACTGTGGAATTAGTGCGCATAGGACACAGAAGCGAAATATATAAAATGCTTAATAAAATTATGAAAATGAAAAAAAATAAATAAATTTAATTAAAATTTTTTAATCGGGGAGGAATTTAAATAAAATGTCAACACGCGTTATTGTAATAACCTCCGGCAAGGGAGGAGTGGGCAAGACGACTTCGACGGCTAATATCGCGGCGGCTCTGGCAAAGTTCGGGAAGAAAGTCGTGGCCGTTGACGCCGACGTCGGACTCAGAAATCTTGACGTGATTATGGGGCTTGAAAATCGAGTCGTCTATAATTTTATTGACGTTATTGAAAAGACAGCGAGGCTCGAGGCGGCGTTAGTGCGCGATAAGAGAGTGCCCGGGCTGTATTTGCTTCCGGCGGCGCAGACGAGGACGAAGGACGCAGTTAATCAGGAGCAGATGATAGAGCTGTGCGAGCAGCTGAAAAATTTTGAAGTTCAGGATGAGCAGACCGGCGCGATCTCGCATTTTGATTTTATATTGCTTGACTGTCCGGCGGGAATTGAGAGCGGCTTTAAAAACGCTGCGGTCGGAGCGGACGAGGCTTTAGTCGTAACGACGCCTGAGATTCCGGCTGTGCGCGACGCGGATAGAATTATAGGAATGCTGGAGTCAATGGGCAAGTCGCCGATTAGATTGATTATAAATAGATTAAGGCCGAATATGGTTCAGGACGGGGACATGCTCGCGAAAGAAGATATTTTAGATGTGCTGGCAATAAAATTAATAGGCATAGTGCCGGAGGACGAGACTGTTATAAAATCGACTAACAACGGCGAGCCTATGACTTTGAGCATCGCGTCTCCGGCGGCGCAGGCTTATTTAAATATTGCTGACAGATTAATAGGCAACGACGTGCCGTTAATGGATCTTCAAGCTTACGCTTCGCGCGGCTTCATGCAGTGGCTGAAGGATTTATTTAGAGGCAAGAAGAGACGCTAAAATATTTTAGAGCAGGGAGATGATTAAAAAATGGGATTTTTAGCAAAGCTTTTCGGAGGCGGAGGCGAGACTTCGCGGGAAAAGGCGAAGGACAGGCTGAGAATAGTTTTGATACACGACAGGACTGACATATCGCCGCAGCTGCTTAATGACCTTCGCGAGGACATGATAAACGTTTTGACTAAATATATGGACATAGATCATGACAAGATAGAATTAAATTTAGACAGGGAAGATCAGGCGGTCGCGCTTGTTGCAAACGTGCCGATTTTGAGAATTAAGCGCGGCAGCGTTGACGTTAACGCTAATTAATTTTAAATTTAAAAATTAAAAATTAAAATTTAAATGGAAGTTCGGCCAATCTCTGTTTTTAATTTAAAAGAGGACGCAGCTTTAATAGACAAAATGCTTGTAAGCTGCGTTTTATTATTATCGTTGTGGGGAATAGCCTGCATTTACAGCGCGGGCGCTGGCTCTGCACTAAACGGCTGGGATTTATGTTTAAGGCAGGCCGGCTGGTTATTAATAAGCTGCTTTGTAGTTTTAATAGTTCTGGCTGTTGGTCATGGCGTATTGCTTGACGCGGCTTATTATTTATTTTTAATTACTTTAATAGTTTTATTAATCACGCCGTTAATTGCGCCGAGGGTTAAAGGGGCGCACAGCTGGATTGCAATAGCAGGATTTAGAATTCAGCCGTCTGAATTTGCAAAGATCACGCTTATATTAGCTCTCGCAAAATTCTTGAGCAGATGTCCGCCGTTTAATTTTAAAAATTTTTTAGCCGGCTTGGGCGTTGTGCTTGTGCCGGTGTTATTAGTGATGCTGCAGCCTGATGCCGGAAGCGCGTTAGTTTATTTAATAATTGCGTTCGGAATGTTTTTCGCGGCCGGGACGCCGTTAATTTATCTGGGAAGTTTAATAGGTTCTGGTTTAGCTGCGCTGCCGTTCTTAATAATGTTTGTGCTGAAAGATTATCAGCGCAATAGATTATTAGTGTTTATAGATCCCATGAGAGACCCGTTGGGCGCGGGCTATAATGTCATTCAGTCAAGAATAGCGGTAGGCTCCGGCGGCTTTTGGGGCAAGGGCTTTATGAACGGAATGCAGAGCAAGCTTAGATTTTTGCCTGAGCCTCACACTGATTTTATATTCAGCGTATGCTCTGAAGAATTTGGATTTATCGGAGCTTTATTGTTGTTAATTTTATTTTTATCCTAATTTA
>JAFSNU010000077.1 GCA_017447325.1 Synergistaceae bacterium
CCCGCGACAGTTGCAAATCAGCTTAACGCGATAGCTCAAGCCGGAGGGCCTTTGCAGGGTCTTTCGACAGTTGCCGACGCTTCGAGCCGCAAAATTATTGTAGTAGGCCCGCAGAGAGCTATAGAACGAGCAGCTAAAATTATAAAAGAACTTGATGTAGATTCTAAAGCCGGAGATTTTCATATTTATAAATTAAAGAATATCGACGCGACCGAAGCAGCAGATCAGGTCAGCAAAGTTTTAGCTGCCTCGGCTTTATTACAGCCGACTCAAGAGGGCAAGTATCCAACTGCGGTCGTGCCGGATGTCGCGACTAATTCTTTAATATTCGCGGCGTCACAAAGACAGTATGACGCAATGGTAAAAATTTTGAACGAGCTTGACGTTCAGCCGAAACAAGTTTTATTGCGCGGCTTTATCGCTGAAATTAACGTGACTAATCTTGACAGGGCAGGAATTGACTGGAACTTCTTGGGCGGTCAGATCTGGGATCAGTTCATGATGGGCGGCTCGGCAAGCTTGGGAGAAGGCACAGTGCCGTCGCAGTTCATGACATGGTTCAGCGACTTAATGAAGAAGGAAGAGCTTGTTGACAGAAACGGCTCGACTTACTCGGTTACTAACTATCAGCCGTTAGCGATGATGTACGCGACTATAGATTTATTAAAGAAGTATGACGCTGTAAACGTTTTGAGCGTTCCGCGCTTGATGTGCACGGACAATAAAGAAAGCTCGTTCCAGGTCGGCCAGGTCATACCGGTTTTAAAGGGCACGGCCAGCGAGCTGACAAATCTCAGCGCGGTTCAGCAGAATTATGATTATAAAGACACTGGTTTGACTTTGACAGTAACGCCGCATATTCGCAGCGGTAATTTAGTTGTCTTAGACATTAAGCAGACTACCGAAGACGTTTTATCGTCAACAAGTTCGACAACGCCGATTACTGCGAAGCGTCAGGTGAACACGTCGGTAATAGTTGCGGACGGCGAGACGATTATATTAGGCGGTATGGTCAAAGAGACTGAAAGAAGTTTGAGACGGCGCGTCCCTGGCTTATCTTATATCCCGTTAATCGGCAACTTGTTCCAGAAAGTGTCGAAAGAGAAAGAGAAAGTTGACTTCGTAATTTTCTTAACGCCTGAGATAATCGAAGACCCGAGAGAGATGCGCAGCGCAACTATGGCAGCCGTCGGCTTTACCGAAGCTTTCGCAAGCGGCGATTTAGGCCTTGACAGTAAGGGCTTATTCCCGAAAGGCACGCGCACTCAAATTTCAGATATTGATATAAGTCCGGTTGAGTCCGACGTGGATAGACGCTTTAGAGAACTTTATAAAAAGAGCGTCAAGAAGCAGTAAATTTTAAAATTTTAAAAATTATTATGAATGAAGAGTTAGAAGAGATAAAAACGCAGGAAGAGCCGGAGCAGGAGCAAGCGCAGGCTCATCCTGAAAATAATAATAATAGTAATGAAGACTTGCCGCCGATGCCCGAGGCAAAGGACGTTTCGGAGCTGTTGCCGGAGGGAATGGGGCTTGATATTCTGCGTCAAAATAAAATTGCGCCGTTAAGAATCGAGGACGGAATTTTGATCGTCGGTGCGGTGGATTTTAATTCTTGGTCTAAAGCGCAGATGCTGGGCGCGGCTTTAGGCTATCCTGTCGAGATAGAGTTAAGGCCTGAGAATGATATTAACGAGTTATTAAGAACTTTATACGATATTCGCAGCGTAGCGGCAGACGAGGCCGCAAAGAATATCGAGGGCATTGACGACATAGACGATTTGACGCGCGAAGATATTTTGAGCGACTCGGTTGACGTGCCGGTTATCAAGCTTGTGAACGGCCTTTTCGTTGACGCGTTGAGACAGCGTGCGACTGATATTCACGTTGAGCCTTATGAAGACGAAGTTGTAATTAGATTTAGAATTGACGGAGTCTTGCAGGACAGGTTAAGACTGCCGAGGTCGCATCAAGCGCCGCTTACAAGCCGAATTAAAGTCATGGCAAAAATGGACATAGCCGAGCACATGGCGCCGCAGGACGGACGTATCGGCATAACTTTAGGCGATAAAGCGGTTGACGTTCGTGTCGGTTTAGTCCCGACTCAGTACGGCGAGAGATTAGCAATGAGATTATTGGACAAAGGCCACGGCTTGATGACGCTTGAGGACTTAGGCATGGAGAAGCGCGAGCGCGACATAATGGACTCGTTAATTCACAGACCGCACGGGATGATATTATTTACAGGTCCGACGGGTTCAGGAAAGTCAACGAGCTTGTATGCAATATTGCAGGCGTTGGCAAAGCCTGAAGTTAATATAATTACAGTAGAAGACCCTGTTGAATACGCACTGCCCGGTGTGTCGCAGATACAGGTGAACGAGAAGGCGGGCGTGACTTTCGCGGCGGCTTTAAGATCTATATTGCGTCAAGACCCTGATATAGTAATGATCGGAGAGATGCGCGACTTTGAGACTGCGCATATTGGCGTGCAGGCGTCTTTAACGGGACATTTAGTTTTGTCGACGCTGCACACTAACGACTCGATCGGCGCGATTATAAGATTAACGGATATGGGAATAGAGCCGTATTTAGCGGCAAACTGCATGATCGGAACTGTTGCGCAGAGACTTGCAAGGCGTTTATGTCCGCATTGCAGACGTGAGATAGCAGCTCCGGCGATGATGGCAAAGCAGGGATTAACGAGGGCGTTTGAGCCGGTGGGCTGTGAGCATTGTCATAACACGGGCTATAAAGGCCGCGTTGGACTTTACGAACAGTTTGTAGTTGACGAGGCGATACAAGAGGCGTTTGTGGCTGGAGCTCCGGCGTCGAAGTTAAGGGAGATTGCGCGGGGCAACGGCTTTAAAACTTTATGGGAGATCGGACTTTCAGCCGTTGAATCGGGCTT
Organism: Synergistaceae bacterium; assembly: GCA_017447325.1. Lineage (GTDB taxonomy): Bacteria > Synergistota > Synergistia > Synergistales > Aminobacteriaceae > JAFUXM01. Next base: position 2,912 of record JAFSNU010000077.1, read on the forward strand.
GACGTCGCCTGATGAGTTAGTGCGCGTTGCGGGCGAAGAGTGATTTATAGCAATCGTAATTAAAAAACAACATTACACCCCTCCGGCCTTTCAGGCCACCTCCCCTTACAGGGGAGGCAAGGGTTGCAATATTCTCGTCCCCCCTGTAAGGGGGGATGTCACAAAGTGACAGGGGGGTGTTTGTTCTTGTGAAAAATTAAATTAATAAATTAAAGGCGTGATGTAATATGCCGTATTTTAGCTATTCGGGCTATGATAAACGAGGCAAGAACACAAAAGGGACGATAGAAGCATCGTCAAGTATGCAGGCGGTCGAGCGTCTGACGGAACGGGGAATAGTAGTTGTTGACGTTGCCGCGATTGAGAAGAAGCAGAGCAGAGCAAAGATAAAAGTTTTAAGTCTCGAGAGCCACATATTTTTTTGCCGGAGCTTAGCGTCGTATTTAAAATCGGGCTTGCCGCTTGCGGATTCGTTAAAGATAATGGTGAAACAGGCGCGGGATAAACACATGAGACCTGCGCTTGAAAAATTGCTTGCGGAAGTCGAGGGCGGCCGGAAATTTCATACAGCCTTGGCCGAGAGCGGCGCGTTTCGGGAGAGCTTATGGCGCGTTGCGGAGTCGGGCGAACAAAGCGGCTCGTTAATCTCAGTTCTTGAAGAGGCCGCCGAACAGTTTAAATTAGAGGATGGATTGCGGCGCAAGATACGCGGCGCGATGATTTACCCGATTGTAATGATGGTTGTGGGCGTGGGCGTTGTTGTCTTTATGCTGACTTATGTTGTGCCTAAAATTTCAGAATTATTTGAAGACATGCACCAAACTTTGCCGCTGCCGACGAGAATGTTAATCGCAATGTCTAATTTTCTCGGCAATTACGGCCTTTGGATTTTATTAGCGATATTAATATTTATTTTATATATGTAGGAAGGGCAAGAAGATTAGCGCGCCGTTCATGCGGGGCATAAGCGACCAGTTAAATTTAGCTCTTGTCATGTCGCATATAAGCACGTTGCTGCGCTCTGGCATTCCGTTAGTTCAAGCTTTAAGAATGGCGTCGTCAATGGATATGCACTCGCAGCGTTGGCTTGACTGCGCGGAAATGGTTAAGACCGGCCATAGATTTGATAAAGCACTTGAGAAAGTCGGCTTTGCGGAGGAGACTGTCGCAGTAATACGAGTCGGAGAGATGGGCGGCGAGCTTGCACAGGCTTTATCGAACGTGTCGGATCAATGCCGCGAGCTTGCACAGGCTCGAATGGAGCGCGTTTCGACTTTAATGGAGCCGATGTTAGTGTTGGGCTTGGGCGTTTCCGTAGGCTTTATAGTTTTAGCTATATTAACGCCTGTATTTGATTTGGCGGGAATTGTGAAGTAAATTTAAAATTATATTTATATTTATAAACGGGAGATTTAAAAATGACGAAAGTAATAACAGTTGAGGAGCTTCGCGGAGATTTAGACAAATATTTGCAGATGGTGGATAACGGCAGCGAAATAATTTTATTTAACGGCGGCCATAAGGTGGGAAGTATTATCCCGAGAGGCGATCCTCATGATGCCGTCAGAGCTTTAACTGGAATTTTCAAAAGCGAAGGCGAAAATTATAGCGACAGCGATTTAGAAAAAGCTAAAGATGAATATTTCAGAGAGAAATACGGACTTCCTGAGTAACATACTTAAAAATTAAATCTCATGAAATTATTACTTGACACGAATATTTTGCTTGATGTGCTTACGGAGCGCGAGCCGTTTTATGATATTTCAGCTATTATCTGGCATAAATGCGCATGTAAAGAATTTAGCGGTTGCATATCCTCGTTGAGTTTTGCCAACATGGTTTATAACATGCGAAAGAAATTAACGCCGGAAAGTATTGAAATTTTAGCCGTTAGAATGTCTGATATATTTGAATTTGTTGATTTAAACCGTTTAGATATAATACAGGCATCTAAAATGCGCTGGGAAAATTTTGAAGACGCGTTGCAGGGCGTCGCTGCCGAGCGTATTAAAGCAGATTATATTATCACAAGAAATATTAAAGATTTTGATAATAGCAATGTTAGAGCATTAAGCCCTGAAGATTTTTTAAATTTAAAATTATAAATAAAATATAAAATATTTTAAGGAGGTTTTATTATGCAAAATAAAATTAATGAGCGTAAAGTTTTAAGAATGTTAAAGCGCAGACGCTCAGGATTTACGCTTATCGAAATAATGGTCGTTGTGGTAATTTTGGGACTGCTTGCGGCTTTGGTCGTGCCGAATATCGGCTCAAGAGTCAGCGAGGCTCAGCGCACGGCAGCGTCAACTCAGATACGCAGCATCGAGGACGCGCTCGAGATGTACAGAATGCACAACGGCTTTTATCCGTCAACGCAGCAGGGCTTAGAGGCATTAGTCACAGCGCCGACGACGTCGCCAGTGCCGAAGCGTTACGCAGACGGCGGCTACATGAAGAAGATTCCGGACGATCCGTGGGGCAATCCGTATGTTTATCGCAATGATAATGGACGCATTAAAGTCACGAGCTACGGCCCGGACGGAGAAGAGGGCGGCGAGGGCATCAACGCCGATATTACCAACGAAGATTAATTAATATTAAAATTAAAAATTTAAAATTTGCAGGCGGCTTGGCTTTGTCTTTATTGCGGGCTTGCCGCCTGAATTTTAAAATTAAAAATAAAATGCGCAGACGAACCGGCTTTACTTTAATGGAAATAATGATAGTCTTTGCGATTGTAGGCATGATAGCTGCCGTCGCACTGCCGAGGATCTCGTTTTATTTCGAGCCGCCGAGCTCTTTATTGCAGCGCAGCATCGAAGAGGCAAGAGATTTAGCGTTAAACGGCGTGTCTATACGCTTTACTCTCAAGCCAACGCGGGACTCGAGGCGAGGCCAGATATTAGCCGAGGCGTTACTCCAGCAGGAAGTTGAAAAGGATTCGTTAAGCGCATTTTTAGGCACGGCTGATCCGAACGCGTCGGTTTTAGTTTGGAAGCCCGTGCAGCTTAAATATCCCATGGCCGGCGACGGCTGGAGCATTGAGCCGAATATAATTTATTTTTACACTGACGGCTCATGCACTCCGGCGAAAATTTCCTGGCTTGACGCGGGCGCAGTCGGCAGCAGGGCGCAGAATTTTTTATTGACTGTCACGGGCTATTGCTTCGACGTGAACGAGATTTAAAATTAAAAATTTAATAATCTTGCCGCTTATTTTTTAATTTAATATTTAAACACTTTATTTAAAGCTTTATATAAAATAAATGCAATAGCTCCAGACAAAATATATTTCACGGTCAAGACCGGCGCGTTATAAATAAGCGAGTAAGCCCAGGGATTTTGTCCGGCGGGAGCGTACTGCGCAAAGAACACAGCCCCTGAAAATGTGTGACAGGCTATCTGGCAAGCTCCGGCTAAAATTATTCCCAAAATTTTATTTATATTAAAATTTTTGAATAATGCTAAGCCCGCGAGACCGACGCAGCATGACGCTAAAGGATAATCTGCTATGACTTGAATGGGATGAACGTAATACGGCGATAATAAAAACTGCGTCACGCCCGTTAAAGCTCCGACGCTTAATCCCCATTTAAGCCCGTGACGCCACGCGAATATAATTAAAGGCACTAACTCTAAGTCTATAGAGCCGCCGTTGGGCATTCTAAATAAATTAAACTTGTCGAGTACGACCGCAAGGGCTATGCACAACGCGCCCTCGAGCATGATCTTGATGTTGTTAGAATTATTTTGCATAAAACACGCCTCCGTTAAAAATAAAAATTTTAAATATAAATTCAAGAGGCTTATTAAAAATTAAAACTCCCTACGGCGGCATTACCCGCATCAGGTCAAAGGGTCGAGATTTTATTAATAAATCTCCTCTCAGCCTTAAAAATAATTAGCTCCCCTGAATTTAATTTATTTTATTTTAATATAAATTTATAAAATAAAGTATAATATTTTTTTAAATTTAAAATTATTTTTAATTTTAAATTTGCAGTTTGCAGTTTGAAAGAAGGCTTTAGTAATCATGAATGGATTAACTCTTGTGTTAATTTCGTTTGCTGTGTTAATCGCGGCGTATTTATTATACGGCCGCTGGCTTGTCAGGACATGGGGCATTGATCCTAACGCAAAAACTCCCGCGTATCGTTTCGAGGACGGTCAAGACTTCGCTCCGGCTTCCCGCTTCACTGTCTTTGCTCATCAGTTTACTTCTATCACCGGCGCAGGACCGGTTACAGGGCCGATAATTGCCGCAATGTTCGGCTGGCTTCCCGCTTTTTTATGGATGTTAATCGGCGGAGTATTTTTCGGAGCGGTGCAGGATTTCACGGCTTTATATGCGAGTGTTAAAAACGACGGCAAGTCAATGGGCTTATTAATAGAAAGATATGTCGGCAAGACGGGACGGCGTTTATTCTTATTATTCTGCTGGCTGTTCACGCTGTTAGTCATAGCTGCCTTTGCTGATATAATAGCAGATACTTTTAACGGCTTTAATAAAGATAATACTCAAAACACCCCCGGCGCGGCCGCTGCATCTATATCTATGATATATATCTTTATCGCAATGGCCTTTGGATTTTTTATCCGTAAGACAAAACCCAGCGAGGGCAAGAAATTATTTATAGCCGTTATATTAATTATCGCCATGCTTGCTGCCGGAATAGCTGCGCCTATTTATTTAAACGCTGCGCAGTGGCGTTATGTAGTCTTTGCCTATTGCTTTATCGCGTCGGTCATGCCCATGTGGCTTTTAATGCAGCCGCGTGATTATTTAAGTTCGTTTTTATTACTGGGCATGATTGCCGGCGGAGTGTTAGGCGTAATTATTACTAATCCTGTTATACAAGCTCCGGCCTTTGTGGGCTTTAACGTTAATAATCAGCCTTTATTTCCTATTTTATTTATAACTATTGCCTGCGGAGCTGTATCTGGCTTTCATAGTTTAGTCTCGTCCGGAACGTCTTCGAAAACTATTGCGAATGAGCGCGACATGCTCACTGTAGGTTACGGTTCTATGTTAGTAGAAGTAATGCTTGGAATTGTTTCTTTAATTATAGCCTGCTCGGCTGCTAAACTTTCCGGAACGCCGTTCCAGATATTTGCCGGAACTCTCGGCGGCTTCTTTAATTTATTCGGACTGCCGCAAAATATTTCTGTTGCAATTATGACAATGTGCGTCTCAGCTTTAGCAATGACGACTATCGATTCCGTCGCACGCATAGGCCGCATGTCTCTTCAAGAATTATTTATTAACAGCGAGGACGAGAGCGGAGAGCCCGGGCTTATCGCTAAAATTATTTCTAATAATTATATAGCTACTATAATCACGCTTGCGTTAGCTTACGCGCTTTGTCTTGCCGGCTATACTAAAATTTGGCCGTTATTCGGCGCGGCCAATCAGCTTTTATCAGCTTTAGTCTTAATATCTTTGAGCGTGTTCTTAAAGATGACAGGGCGTAAAGGCTGGATGTTATATCTGCCTATGACTTTCATGTTTATAGTCACTATGTCAGCTTTATTGATCAGCGTCTATAATATTTGCTTAAAGCTTATTAATAATAATTTTATATTTATGGTTGACGGCTTGCAGCTTATAATCGCTCTCGCGTTAATGACGCTCGCTGTTTTAGTTGCGAAACACTGCGGTCATGAACTCGTAAAGCCCGGACTTCAACAGAGCTATAGCAAATAATAATATTAATTTAATTTTATAATTTAATATTCTCGCTCTCGTGTTAATTATGCACGGGAGCGAATTTTATTTTTAAGATTTTTAAGTGAATTTTAAGACATGTTAAAAATTATTATATAATAAAATTTAATTTAAAATTATTTTAATTGCAAAGAGGGAAATTTTAGAAATTAAATTTAAAATGTATAAAGAAAATTATAATAAAATTCTTGAGCTTAGGCACGAACTCCACGCTCACCCTGAACTCTCTTTAAACGAAAAGAATACTAAATTAAAATTAAAAAATTTTCTGGCTGCTAATACTTCGCTTGCAATAGTTGACTGCGGCGAATGGTTTTATGCTGCGCGTTATCTCGAGGGAACTCCGGCGATAGCATTTAGAGCAGAAATGGACGCGCTGCCGATATGCGAGCTTAATAATTTAAATTATAAATCTCAAAATAAAGGCGTAGCTCACAAGTGCGGGCATGACGGACATTGTGCAGTGCTCTGCGGTCTTGCGCTTGAGCTTGAGAAAATAAAGCCGCATAGGTCTTGTTATTTAATTTTTCAGCATGCCGAAGAGATCGGGCAGGGCGGCGAGATTTGCTCGAAAATTTTAGATGAAAGAAATATAACTGAGATATACGCATTTCATAATTTAAGCGGCTGGCCTGAGAATAGTATTATAACGCGCAAGGGACTTTGTCAGCTTGCGTCGCAGGGTTTGACTATAAAATTTCTTGGCCGCGATAGCCACGCGAGCGAACCTGAAAATGGAATTAATCCCGCGTATGCTATAGCAGAATTAATAATTTATGTTAAAGAATTATTAAAATTAAATAAAAATATTTTATGCACGCCTGTTAATATTAATTTGGGCGAAAAAAATTTCGGAATTTCACCGGGCGAGGGCGAGGTCTCGTTCACGTTAAGGGCTGACAGCTTAGAAAATATTAAATTATTTGAGAATAAAATATTAGCTAAAGCTCAAGAGTTATTTAATAATAATTTTGAAGTTGAACGCGTTGATAAATTTCCTGAGACTGTGAGCGCGGACTGGTGCGTTGAGCAGGTTAATAAAGCGGCTCGCAAATTAGGCTTGAATTGTTTAAATATGCCCGAGCCTTGGAGAGCAAGCGAAGATTTTGGATATTATACTTGCAAGCGCAGCGGCGCAATGTTTTATATCGGCAATGGAGAAAATTGGCCCGCGCTGCACACGGCGAGCTATGACTTTAACGATAATATAATTGAAAGTGCTGTAAATATATTTCTTGAATTATATAAATTATAATATAAAAAATTAAATTAATTAAAAGTTAATAACGGAGGCGAAATTTTATGCCTATGCCAACGCATTCTGAGATTTCGAGGGCGGTGCTTGAGGCCTTGCAGGACGGCAAGCCGCATGCGCTTGAA
>JAFSNU010000078.1 GCA_017447325.1 Synergistaceae bacterium
CAATCCCGCCGAAAATTTTAAAGCAAGCATAACGCCATAATAAAAATATTATCAGCCATGCTAAACTTATCGCGTAATTTTCAAAATAAATATTTAACGCAGCTATAACGCAAGCAAGAATTATTAAATAAACAGTATGCTTAAACTCTCGCTGCTCAGCGAGTGAAGTCGTTATTCCCTGCTTCGCGTAAGGCATTGAGTTAAAATAAATTGCCATGCCTGTACGCGCTAATAAAGGCGTGCAGACTAACGCAAGCATTAAATTAAAATTTAAATTCTCAAGCTTCAAAAATATTTCGGCAAATAAAGCAGACTTTAATAAAATTATAAAGACGCAGCCCATGACGGCGAAAGCTCCGGTGTGAGTGTCGTGTAAAATATTTAAGCGCGTCTCTCGGTCTTTGCGGGAAAAAATTGCGTCGCAGGTGTCCATTAGTCCGTCCATATGAATGCCGCCGGTGATTATAAACGCTAAAAATTCCATTAACGCGCCTTTTAATACAAAATTAAAATTTAATTTAAAAATTAAAGCGAAGCACAACGCCCAGAATAATCCAATCACAAGTCCGACAAGCGGCATCATTAACGCAAAGTAATGCATGGCCCGCTCGTGCCATTCGCCGTGACCTTTAAGGCCAGTCGTCGGCAAAATCGTGAAGAACGAACACGCGATTAAAAACGCTCTAAGTATTATCTTAAAATTTTTTATGATATTTCACCTGACTTAAAAATTTAATTAATTAAATTATAGTATCATTATTAAAATTAAATTTAAATTTAAAATTTTTTTGAGTTTGAACTTTGGGGAGGAATGATTGACATGAACGGAGCTGAAGCAGCAGCAAAATGTTTGGAGCTTGAGGGCGTGAAAATAATTTTTGGATACCCGGGCGTTGCGATCTGCCCGGTCTTTGACGCGTTATTAAATACTAATATTCATTGCGTATTAGTTCGGTCGGAGGCGAACGCTGCTCATGCGGCCTCCGGCGTGTCGAGAATATCAGGACGTTCAGGCGTTGCGATCTGCACAAGCGGCCCGGGCGCGGCAAATTTAATTACCGGCATCGCCACTGCCTACGCGGACAGTATACCTTTAATCTGCATCACAGGCCAAGTTGACAGCTCGTTAATCGGCGGCGACGTCTTTCAAGAGGCTGACATAACAGGCGCGGTCGAGAGCTTTGTTAAATATAGCTATTTAGTTCGCAATCCTAACGACATTCCAAGAATTTTTAAAGAAGCGTTTTATATTGCGAACACTGGCAGGCGCGGGCCGGTGCTTATAGATATTCCTGAGGACATTCAGCGCAAAGAGCTTAAAGAATTTATTTATCCGCAGGACGTGAATTTAAGAACTTACAAGCCGACTTATAAGGGCAATATCTCGCAGATTAAAAAAATTCAGCAGGCTTTAGAGAATGCGAAGCGGCCTTTAATATGCGTCGGCGGAGGAGTGCACTGGGACGGCGCGGCCAAGTTAGTTTTGAATTTTGCAGAAAAATATAAAATTCCTGTCGTAGCTACTATGATGGGAATAAGCGCGATGCCGAGCAAGCATGAGCTTTACATGGGAATGCTGGGCAACAACGGCGGCCTTGCTGCGAACAAAGCAATTCGCGAGTCTGATTTAATTATGCTAATCGGCGCAAGGCTTGCAGACCGGGCTATAAATAATCCTAAGGCTTTAATGTCGAATAAATATTTAATTCACATCGACGTTGACCCGGCTGAGATCGGCAAGAACGCTCCGGCCTCGCTGCCCATAGTCGGAGACGCTAAGGCCGTCATGACTGATATTTTAAATTTAGAAAATATAAATATTATTAATCAAGACGAGAAGGACGAGTGGCTTAAAAATCTCCGCGAATTCAGACTGCGCAAATCGCGGCGCGTGCCGTTAGAAAATCGAGTTGACCCGGCGTTGTTTGTCAGGACTTTATCGCTTGCAATGAGCGAGCGGGGCGAAAGTTTTGTTTACGTTGCCGACGTCGGACAAAATCAAATTTGGTCTTGCTCTAATGTCGTAATGCGCGAGGGCTCGAGATTTTTGACTTCGGGCGGAATGGGAACAATGGGCTACGCTATACCGGCGGCAATCGGCGCGAAGATTACAAATAAAAATGCTCACGTTGCGGCCGTGATCGGCGACGGCGGTTTCCAAATGTGCATGTGCGAGCTCGCAACTATCATGCAGGAGCATTTGAACATAAAAATTTGCATAATCAACAACGGCGCGTTAGGCATGGTTCGCGAGTTCCAACACTTCGCCTGTCATGACAGATTTACTATGGTGAAATTAAACGGCGTGCCGAAAATAAATAAATTAGCCGAGGCCTACGACATGGATTACATGAGCATATCAAGCGCGGACAATTCGCAGAGCATCAGCGAGAAAATTAATTCAATGCTTGATCACAACGGCCCGGTAATAATGGAAGTTTTTATAGACGAGGCGGACATCGTACGGAAATAAATTTTAAAGATTTAAATTTAATTTGCCCGCGTGTTTGCTTTAGATTTAAGCATTAGCCCACGGGCAAAATTTTTATAATTTAATTTTAAATTTAGTAATATATATATTAAATAGGAAGAAGTTTCGTTAAAAATTTTTGCAAAATTAAATTTAAAAAATATATTACGCCGAATTTTATTCTCACTTGCAAAGTCGCAGCGCAAAATTTTATTTAATAAAACTTTTTGAGCGCGTGAAAATTTTAATCGCTTTATTTTTTTAGCTGCGTTCGTCATTAATTGCGTGAGCTTAATTTATAATAAATTTTTGTAGTTGAAAATGTAGTTGAAAAACTTTTAAATTTTAATTAAAAATTTTTGAAATATGAAACTTTAATTAGTATAGCAAAAAATTTTGCGCTTGACTTGCAGATAAAAATTTTTAAAATTAAAATTAAATTATAAAGAGAGGGGAACACCCCTCCGACAACTGCGTGATATTTATAAACATCAAATATCGCCGCTGGGGCTTCACCCCTCCGACCTCTGACGAGGCCACCTCCCCTTACAGGGGAGGCAGATTATATAGTAAA
>JAFSNU010000079.1 GCA_017447325.1 Synergistaceae bacterium
CAGTTTAAAGCCCTCTTCAGCGTTGCGGCTCATTCTTGAAACACTGTCAAATATCAGCGTGTCGCCGGGCTTGACTGTCTTCAAAAGCTTTTCAAATTCAGGCCGTGAAATGATTTTGCCCGTGTAAGTCTCGCGAACAATGATAGCGTCCTTATCTTCGCTCAAAATATTTCTAACCTGCCTTTCGATATTCTGTTGGTGAGTGCTAATCCTCGCATAACCGTAAACTTTCGCCATAATAAACGCGCCTGTCCTTTCTGACAAATATTAACATTGTATGAAAAATAACGTTCGTATCAAATTATATTAAAAATGATATTCGTTCACGTGCATTTTGTCAAGACTTTTTACACTAAAACGCCATAGATTATTTTTGGTACTTTTCATATCGTCGATAAACTCCTCAATCCGTCCGGCCTCTAATAATAGAATTCTTATGCTTGCTCTCGCATAATTCACGCCTTGCGCTTGACGGTCTCGTTATGCTTGACGTTTAAAAAGGTTGAGATACACGCCCTAACAACAGGCTTAATCAGCATAACTCTTGACGCTGTCACAACTTCCGGCCATACCCGCGACGCCACTAATATTAATCTACTTCCGGCTTGTCATATAGAGGAGGCTTGTTGAGTTTTATTTAACTCTTAATCGCATAAATATAGGGCAATATCAGCAACTGAGTTTTATGAAAATAGCTGTGATATTAGAAAAGTTAAAGGATAAAAATTATATTGCTTCTATCGTTTGACTGGCCTTAATGGCCGTTTAAATCGGTCATATTTTCCGCGCTCCTCGCTATTCTCTGAATTTAATATCTTGCTGTTGCAAGACTGCTCTAAAATCCTTAAAAAATTGTTCTCTATTTTTGCCCATATAACCGTTGTCCTTGCACCAGCTTTGATAATCCTTATAAATAGCTTCGCGCGAGTATGAGCTTGAACACTTTTTAAACTCTTTATCGTCGACAAAACTTATCACGGGATTATTGTTTCTGATAAATTCGGCCAAGAGCGTTTTATTATCTGGGCTCTCCGTGAACTTGCCGCGCTCTTTTAATTGCTCAACCATCAGAGCAGGCGGTAGAGAGATTTATAGGAACGCTTAAGGATACAATCGAAAACCATACGAGGTCGCAAAAATCCTTGATTGACCGTAAAAATATTTTAGATTAAAGATTTAAAAACAAAGCGGGGCGAACAGCGCTGAACTTATAGGTGATATCGATGCCGTAGTCGCTTACGCCGCCGCCGTGAGAGACGAATGTAGCGTTGTAGTCATTAACGCCGGGCGACCGAAGCCACCAATCACAGTGAACATTATCTTTTGTCCATACTCCTTTCAAGTCTGCATAAGCCGTCGGCTTACACTGACGCGCTGAATTCGAAACAAAAAGCTGGTCAGCCTCAAGAATACTCAGCAGGAAAATTTTGTCATTCGTATCGTTGCCGGGATTCGTGTCATAACTCGCATTGCGGTCGGCAGTCACTCGTGCCGTCGGGATTTTTGCGCGTTCTGCCTCGCTGAAGGCCGCGTTTATAAAATCATTATTAAGCCACTTACGCAGCGTGCATTTTTCCCAAGTTACGCTTTTATTTTCATTATAAGGCTGGCAGTCGAGTGCATATTTGCTGATTAACAAGAAATATTTATTATCTTTAGCTAAAACAAGCCATTCAATATCTTCTTTACCGTTTGATGTATTATTATCCTGCTCATATTTGCCAAAATATATGCTGTCTCCTACTTTAGCACTGCTCATTAACAACTGTTTCAATTCTTCAAATTTAGCCTCGCTGTCCTTATAATCTCTAAGCGCACTAAACAAAGAACATCCTTGAAAAGTTATTTTTAATTATATATATATTAATATTTTATTTTTGTCAAGTTAGTTTTGTAAAAAATAAATCGCCCCTGAAGTAGGCCAAGGGCGATATATAAAACACTGAATAATTAAATTGCTACAAATTCAAGTTTTAATTTCATGCCCATTCCTGCGGCTAATTGTTTTAAAGTGCTTAACGTGGGGTCGCCGTCGGCCATGCCTAATTTATCTATCTCATCTTGAGGCAAGCCTGTGCGTTCAGCTAATTGTTCGGGCGTTAAATCATATTTGATTTGCGTGTCCATCATAGCATTTGCGATATTAAAGTCCGGCTCTAAAGCATCGTACTCGGCTTTAAACGCTGGGTCTTTGAGGCGTTCGGCTAAGTCATCTCTAAAAAGTGCTGACATTTTACACGCTCCTTTGCAAATAGTCTTTTCGATACCGTTTAGCTCTGTTTATTTCCTCGGGCGGTGTCTTTTGTGTTTTTTTGATAAAGCCGTGAGTTAAAACAGCGCGATTATTTATAATAAAAAAATATAAAACACGCGCAATGTCAGAGCTAAACTGTGTCCTTAATTCAAATATCCCGTCGCCCAATGGCTTTGAATATGGCTCTCTTAAACTTGCTGATGATACAACAGGCACGGCGATATAATTATCAGGACTTTCAACCCGCTCATCAAACAGTGTCGGCCTATCGTCCTTTCTCTGCGTTGCCTGATTCTTGCTTGCTAATCTAAATTCTCTCACGGCCTCAACGCGTTTACGGACAAGCGGCATTTTGTTTAACTCTTCCGGCTTAATGTCAACAAGCCATAAACAATAGCGGAGCTTTCTGTCGATTAAATCCTTGCCCATCATGAACGGCCTGATAAATTTTTCTGCTTGTGGCTCTGACTTATCAAAGACTAAATTGCCTCCATTAAGCAACCTTCAACTTTACCTTATACACGCCCATAATGTGATTGTACGGCTTTTATTCTGTACCTTGCCGTAAAATGTCGAGATAATCTTTATAATAAAAAATTCTTTTACGTGAAAAATTTTTTTCTTGAGACAATACTCTTGCCTCGCATAACCGTCTAATGGCTGATGACGCAGTATTAAAACTAATCTTTAATTCTAAAGCCGTTTTAGTTATATCTATTATAGGATTTGCTTCAATATAATTAAATAATTTTAAAGCATTTATTTTTGCACGTCCCATATTATTTATAATCTCTATATTGCGATTATGCAGTTTTGAAAGAGCCTCAATCGTATTGATCGCGTTCTCTGAGGATTCGATAACAGCATTAAGAAAAAATTTTATCCACTGCTCATAATCGCCTTTTGTCCGAACCTCAGTCATACGGTCATAATATTCGATTCTATTCTTTTTTAAAAAATAAGAAATATACAAAGCTGGAGTTGTTAAAATTTTTCTATCCATTAAGAATAAAATTATTAACAAACGCCCTATTCTTCCGTTGCCGTCAAGAAAAGGATGAATTGTCTCAAACTGATAGTGAATTAAAGCAGCTTTAATTAAAACATCAGTTTTATCAGTCTCGTTTATATATTTCTCAAGATTTGACATTGCTTCTGTCATATCTTCGACATTGGGCGGAACATAACGTGCCGTCTTGATCGTACTTCCCGCACTTCCAATCCAATTTTGAGAGTGGCGGAACTCACCTAGATTTTTCTCCTCGCCGCGAGTTCCAGACATTAAAACCTTATGAATTTTACGCATTAATCGACAGCATAACGGGAGGGTTTTTAAAAGTTCTATTGACGCTTCAGTTGCCTTAATATAATTCACAACGTCTTTTACATCCCTGTTGATGTTTACGTCGATAGTAGGGTCTAAAACATCCTCGAGAGTTGCTTGAGTTCCCTCAATCTGAGATGACATAAGGGCTTCTTTCCGAATATACATAGCCATAAATAAAGCAATATTCGGAATCTGAGCAGCTTTCCCTTCTAATATCCCCAGCATATTATTTGCTTTAGAAGATAGGCTTATAAGCTCATCGTCAAAATATATCGGCGGCTCAGGAGGCAGCGGAGAGGGAGCGAAAGACTTATACTGAGCTTCGCCTGAAAGATTCAAAACATATTTTCCTGCTCGTGCTTGCATTTTTCTGACTAACCTCCTTAACTTGAAATTAAAATAAAATTTTAGCATTCTTATTTCAAGTTAGCAACTTAAATTGAAATAACAAAAAACTTGTGATTGTATAATCAGCTCAAACGGGATAGCCGCGCCACGCAAAAAATATCGTGTAAAAAATCAGTTCAGAATCTTTGTTTATAGCTGTCCTCTTTACCTCTGCCCAACGAGTTTTAAAGTCGTCAATCGCGTTTTTATTTATGTTAGTCAAAAATATTCAGCCTCGCTCGCTTTTTTATTTGTCAACCATTATCTCATAATTTCGATAATCACTGTTTCAACGCTGTTATTTTAAATGCTGCTTTATCTTACCTACTAACGTTGAAAACCTGAAAGTTCCCTATCTAAGCAAACGGTAGGGTCAACGCCCGACCGTAACTGAATTTGAGCGTCACAGTATTTTTTTCTACGCCTAACATCAAGCTTTTCATGCTCATTCAGCACAACTCATTTAAAGGCTTATAGCAGGGTAGCTGAAAATTTAAAGGACAAATTTAACCGTCCGGTCTGCGCTTGAAATTAAGCTCTCTACACGTAAAAAATTATGTGGATAATTCGGCGGGCAAAATAAAAAGGCGTCGGAGTGTCCAACGCCCTAAATTTTAATTAGCTCGTGCTTACTATCGCGCCGCATACGTCAAACTGACGTATCATTGAAGTTGACGACTCGGCAAATATTACGCGCTCTCAAGAATTTTATCAAAATAGGCCTTGTCCTGTCTTTCGAGTTCTTTC
>JAFSNU010000080.1 GCA_017447325.1 Synergistaceae bacterium
TAAAGCACTGTTGATTGCCTGCTCGAGCAAGTCCGTGCGCTTATAAGTCGGAATGGCAATCGAGATAAAAATATCGTCAGCATTCAAGCCGCATTCTTTAACGCAACGGCTTGGAACATTTTCATAAAAATCTTTCGGCAGCATTTTGCCTCTCCTTTCTTAACTTTATTAATATTAAAAATTAAAATAAATCAAGCTTGAAAATAAAATTATTAACGCGAAAGCTAAAGCCGCGCGTTTATTTAAATTTATTAAGCTAAAATTTATTGCGTTATAATTGCAAGTCTTCACGCACTCGCCGCAGTTTATGCACTCATGATCTCCGACATGTTTAATATCGAGCTTGCAGAAATTCACGCACGCATTGCACTTCACGCATTTATTATTATCAAGCTTCACGCCTATAATATTAAATTTATTAAACAAGCTGTAAATTGCGCCGAGCGGACAGATAAATCTGCAAAAAAATCTATAGCAAACAACGCAAGCTAAACTTAACGCAATTAAAATTATAAATTTATTCGCGAATAAAAATCCCAGCATGTTAAATAATTTATTATTATTGCTGTTTGCTAATAAAGCTAATGCGCTTAAAGTTCCCGCCGGACAGATATATTTGCAGAAGCCAGGCACGGCATAATATAACGGCGTTAATATAACTAAATAAATTAAAATAAAATATTTTAAATACGAGAGCCAGCGCGTGAATTTAGATTTTTTAATTTTAAAGCTTTTAATTTTATATAATAAATCCTGCATTAAGCCGACAGGGCAGAGCCAGCCGCATATACTACGGCCAAGCATCACGCCGTACAGCATAATTATTCCCAGAACATACCAGCCGATTTTATAATTTAAATTATTTAAAGCGTTCTGCAATGCGCCCAACGGACACGCCATAACAGCCGCCGGACATGAATAGCAGTTCAGGCCCGGCGAGCATAAAAATTTAAAATCGCCGCGATAAATTCTGCCGTTAATAAAGCCCTTTAAATATGCGTTGCATAATAACGCGCTGTAGAGCTGAATTAATTTGCGCTTAAAATTAATTTTATCCAAGGCCGATGCACTCCATGCAGATATTCGACGCTTTAAATAAAACATCAAGCGCACTGTCATTTAATATTCCGGCTATGATAAAGATTAAAGCTAAAATTAAAATTAAAACTTGCGGCTTATTTAATCTCATCAAGATTTGCAAGCAGCACGTCTAACGTCGGCTCGTATTTAGTGACTTGAGCTCCGACGATAGGCTCGCCTAAAATTTTGCCGGTATTATCAACAAAGAAACTTGTGGGATACCCAATGACTTCTTCGAAAACTTTCACGCCTTCCGGCATTAAAACATTTGGATACTCCGCGCCCTCGTCCTGCAAAAATTTTCGCGACGCGTTTAAAGTCTTCCCGTCATATTTAGGCTCAGCTTCGATGCCGATGATGCCGCAGCCCTTGGCTTGAAATTTTTTGTGAAGTTCGGCAAGCTCGCCCGTCTCTCTTACGCAGTAAGGACACCATAAGCCCCATAGATTAATCATCGTTATTTTATTTTTGCTAAATAATTCTGAACTTGAAATAATATTGCCGTCCAAGTCTTTAGCTTGAAACTCTATCACATCATCCGCCGCATATAATGCGCCGCAAGCAATAAAGATTAACGCACACGCAAAAATAAAATTTCTTAACATAATAACGCCTCCGTTAAATAAAAATTTAATTTAAATTATAATTTATATATTAAATAATTTTAAATTTATTATTACATAATTTGGAGGCTGAGGTCACAACATGAACAGCAGCGTATTAAATTTGGGAATACTTTATGTGCTGGGAATTTTTGTCTTGATTTATGTTTTTACTGTCATTCCGGCCAAGCGGCGCAATCAGAAAGTCCGGGCGATGCACGACGCAGTGAAAGCCGGCGATGAGATAGTGACGGTCGGCGGAGTTATAGCTGAAGTCGTTTCGCGCGACGGCGAAGAGTTAATATTAAAAATTAATTCCGACGGCACGCTAATGAAAATTATAATTTACGCCGTGCAGTCCATACGCAAGAGCGCATAAATTTTAATTAAAGGCGTGAATAAAATAAATATAACTCAAGCGATGACGCGCGATGCTCTGCGCTACATGAGAGCTAAAGAGACTGACGCAAAATTAATTAATAATATCAAATCAGGCTTTGAGCGTTTAAATAATATAATGCGGCCGCGAAAAATTTACGGCGTGTTTAATATAGTTCGCAATAAAAATTATTTAAGCATAGCAAATATAAATTTAAACAGCTTAAACTTAAATAATTTATTAATTAACTCTCAAGACTGCTGCCTAATGGCTGTGACGCTCGGCCATGAGACTGACCGTGAGATTTTAATCGCGCAAAGTCGTTCAATGGCTGACGGATTAATTTTAGACGCGTGCGCTTCTGTCATGGCTGACGTAATTTGCGATAATTTAGAGCTTGAGATTATAGATAATTTAAATAAAAATTTTCACGGCGGGCTTGAGCGTGAGAGAGATAATAATTTAAATTTTAATTTTGACGAGTTAGAGCTTGAGCATAATAAAAATTTTTGCGA
>JAFSNU010000081.1 GCA_017447325.1 Synergistaceae bacterium
TGCCCTGAATGATTAGTTGTCGAGCCTACCCAGTACGTCCTTGCGCGTGATGATAATTCTGAAGGCAAGTCAATTCCCATCAAGTTTAAAATTACAGTGACGGCTAAAAATATCCAGATAAATATTGCAAGCCCGCAGATAATTCTGAAGCTCGCGCGTATCGAGACGTCGGCGTCGTGCTCAAGCCGTTTGACTTCACGTTCGGCTGCCGCGCGTTCAGCCTCGCTTAAACTCTCCTCGCGTCGTTTTATCCTAAATATTTGGAATAATCCCGCGCCTCCACGCGCCCAGTTAAGCAGTCCAAATATAAATATCGTCGCTGCGATAAGCGCAATTATCCATAGCATAATAAATCTCTCCTTTCAAGTTTTAATTTATATATAATTATTATCGTGTCAAGCCTCGCAGAGCTTAAAATTATTTTAATTTAGCCTCGCCCAGCCACGCCTATAAACGGGTCCAGGGTTCGCGACCCTGGTTATTTTAATTTATTCCCCATGCCCTGTAATATATCGTTGCGCATTGTGACCCTATTATTCGGGTCAACGCTCGGATTGTCGTGCAGCTTGCTTATAGATACTCCGCGCCAGTATGAACGCGCCTGAGCCGAGACATTGTCAATCCAATTAATTCCCATTGCTCTTAACACTACAGTCATGGCGAGAAATATCCACGTCATGACCGCAAGCAGACAAATAATGCGCAAGCTCGCTAATAAATATCTGTCGGTGCTGCGCTCAAGTTCTTTAATCTCGTTCTCTATTTCCATACGCCTTTCAGGACTTAAACGTCTAAATCTATATCGCCATTTTATTTTGATTATCTTCCATAAAATTGCGCCGCTTTCAGCCCAGTTAAATAATCCGATGATAAACACAGTTGCGCCGACTAATGCCAAGAGCCAAAGCATGATTAAACAACTCCCCGATTTTCAAATTTTAATATTTATTTAGAATTTAAAATCAGTATAGCACAGCTTAATCGTGCGAATTATTATTATTACGCTTGGAGTCTTTAGAGCCTGACTTAATATCGAAAGTATAGGCGGCGATATTGTCGCTGTGGTCGCCGATACGCTCAAGATTGCCTAATACATCAATAAAGTTCACGCCCTTTTCAGGATCGCACTCGCCTTTGTTTAATCTATCAATATGATTTTGCCTGTACTGAGCTTCCTGCGAGTCGATTTTTGACTCAAGCTCAAACACGACTTTATTGGCAAGTCTAATATCTTCATGCTCTAAACTTTCAAGCGCAATATAAAACGCCTGCTCGCACGTCGCGAACATGTCCTGAAATTCACCGTGAGCCGCGCCGGACATGTAATCGTTTAACGAGTTATAAAGCTCCATTAAATTTTCGCTGTGATCTCCTACGCGCTCTATGTCGCTCGCCGCGCTGACGTAACATCCCAAGACTTTCGACGCTTCAGCACCGAGACCCCGCTGCCAGATTTCAGAAGCGTACGACGCTATGGCGCGGTTAATCGCATTAACGCGCTTCTCGCGGCCTTCAAACTCTTCAAATATATCGTCAAAGTTAATCTTTAAATTATTATTATTATCTAATTTATAAGCAACTTTAATATTATTAAGCATTAATTTGACGATGCCGCCCATGTAAAGCAATTCATCTTTCACTGCCTGGACTGCCGCCGTTGTCGATGCGGCGATTAAGTTTTTGTTTAAATATTTCAAATCGTCCTGAGCCGTCGGAATTTCGTTCGGGATAATTTTCTCGATTAACGCAGCTAATAAAGACACGAACGGGAAGAATATTATAGTATTTAAGATGTTAAAGATTAAATGCGCGTTCGCTATTTGACGTCCGACCGTGTCGGCTGTCATGACAACAAGGCCTTTATATAACGGGAACGCCAGCGAGAATATTATCACGCCGAGTAAATTAAATAACATGTGAGCCGCCGCCGCCTGCTTCGCCGATCTATTCGCGCCGATTGCTGATAATAAAGCTGTAAACGTCGTGCCGATGTTATCGCCTAATATAATTGGAATAGCTGCGTCGAGAGTTAATAAGCCTTGAGACGCTAAAGCAATAGTAAGACCTATCGTCGCCGCGCTCGATTGAATTAATACAGTTAAGATCATTCCGGATATTATTCCTAAAATCGGATTCGAGCTGAGCATTAATAATAATTCGCGCTGGCCGCTCATTAAGTGCGTCGAGCTTTTCATTACGCCCATACCTAAGAATAACAAGCTCAGGCCGATAATTCCGTTGCCTAAATATGCCGCGCGTTTTGACTTCTTGCAGAAGATCGCGAGAGCCGCGCCTAAAGCAATTAACGGCAAAGCAAAACTCTCAATGCTGAAGGCGATTATCTGCGCCGTGATAGTCGTTCCGACGTTCGCTCCCATGATAATGCCGATGGCCTGCTTTAAAGTTAATAATCCGGCGTTAACAAAGCTCACCGTCATGACCGTTGCGCCCGCGCTTGACTGAATTAAAATTGTGACTAACGCTCCGATAAACACTCCGCGCAATGGCGTTTTAGCTATCGTCCCCATGAGCTGCCGCATCTTGTCGCCCGCTATCGACTGCAAGGCCTCGCTCATTAATTTAATTCCGTACAGGAACAGCCCCACGCCGCCGAATACGTTCAACACGTCAAGAAGTTTCATGCAAAAATATTTCTCCTTTATATATATAATTTAATATAATTTAATAATTTATAATTACGCGTTCAGCCAGTTTTTAAAATTATCAGGCTTCGACGTAAAGCAAATTATATATTTAATTAAATTAAATTTTATTTTAATAAATTAATTAAATCTTGACAAATTTTAATAAGACTGCTAATCTTAACACCGTGATAAAAATTTATTAGCACTTGATGAACGAGAGCGCTAATAAAAATTTAAAGAGTGAGGGGTGAGTAATTAAAGATGACGGAGAGACAGCTTAGCATAATACTTGCGGTTGTTTATGAATATATCAAGACGGGCGAGCCGGCGGGGTCAAGGACTATAAATAAGAAATATATTAAGGGCTTGAGCCCTGCGACGATACGCAACGAGATGGCTGATTTAGAAGAGCTTGGATATTTCTATCAGCCGCATACGTCTTCAGGCCGTTTGCCGACTGCTAAAGCTTATCGCGTTTACGTTGACTCTGTGACGTCGCGTGCAAGAAATCATTTGAGCATTACGCACGAGGCCGAGGCTTGGCGCAAAGAAATTATCGGACGGCGCAGCGGCATTGAAGAGCTGTTGAACTACGTCACTCATCTCTTGTCGAGATTGACTAACTGCGTTGCGGTTGCAGCAGTGTCAGAGCTTGATGATGCTGCAATATGGCATATAGATTTAATACCGTTAGGCGGAGCAAATGTTCTGGCTCTAATAGTATTAAAGGGCGGCTTAGTGCATCATTCGCAGTTTAGTCTGCCGTGCGAGGCGGACGCAAATTTGCTTGAGGAATTAAGCCGGCGCATTAATACGATAGCTTGCGGGCGGCCATGGAGCGAAATTCACGACGCTCTTTATAGCTATGTTTTAAACGGACTTGAGAACGCGGAGAACGCGTGCCATGCGGCTATAGGCGAGCTTGATAAATTTTTGAGCGAGAAAAATTATAGATTTTTCAGCTCGGGAACTTTAAATATTTTGAACTTGCCGCACTTTCAGGCCTTGTCAAGGCTTCAGGCTGTGCTGACTTTGCTTGAGCAGGAAAAGCCTTTGGCGCGGATGATCGAGAAGTGCCGGCAAGATAAAGATTTGAAAGTCGCGTTCGGCGGCGAGATAACCAACAGCGAGGGAATGGAGGACAACGCGATGATATTAATTCCCGCGCAGTTACGCCAGCAAAAGGCAGTTTTAGGCTTGATAGGTCCTATGCGAATGGATTATGAGAGATCTATAAGCGTTTTGGAGTCAGTCGCAAGCGCGTTGAACGAGGATAATAATTAATTAAATAAAGCGGGATTATTAATTATGAATGAAAATAATGAAGAATTAGAGCAAGAGTTAGAGGCTGAAAATTTAGAGCCTGAAGATTTGCAGGAGCAAGAGCCGGAAGTTTTAGAGCCGGAGAATTTGGAAGCTGAGGATTTAGAGGCTGATAAATTAAAAGAGCTTGAGCAGGAACTCGCGGCGGCGCGGGCGGACTTTTATAATTACCGTCAGCGCGTGACGAAGGAGAAGCAGGAGATGCGGAAGCGCATTCAAGACGACGTAGTAATTGCGTTATTGCCGGTGCTTGATAATTTAGATAGAGCTTTGATGACACCGGAAGACGACGGCTCGAGAAATGTTTTAATAGGCGTCCGCATGGTTCAGCAGCAGTTTTTAATGAGCCTGAACGAGTTAGGCGTGAGCGTGATTAAGACAGAGCATGAGAAATTTGATCATAATCTTCACGAGGCCGCCGGAACTGTCGAAGTTGAAGATGAAGAACTTGACGGCGTGATTATGGCCGAGCAGCTGAAAGGCTATAAGAGCGGCGATAAAGTTTTACGAGCGGCGAGAGTTTTAGTTGGGAAGTTTGTTGAAGAGTAATTAAATTAAATTTTTGAAAGGAGGTGACGAGGGCTTTGAAAGAGCTTATCAACACAGCTTAGGAGTTGTAGAAATTCAAAGCGTTTGGAGTGAGCTGATTTTAGGCTGATGCTTAAAAATTGGCTTTAAGGTGAAGAAAATATTTAATTTCAATTAGAAAGGAAAATTAATATGAA
>JAFSNU010000082.1 GCA_017447325.1 Synergistaceae bacterium
GCTCCGCTTTACACAGCTGATAAAAATTCAAGCTATCAGCATTTGAAGTTTGACAAGCCCGGGCTGCCGCCGTATTTAAGAGGGCCGTATCCTACTATGTACGTCACTCGTCCTTGGACAGTCAGACAATATGCAGGCTTCTCGACAGCCGAGGAGAGTAACGCGTTTTATCGCCGCAACTTAGCCGCCGGACAGAAAGGCTTATCGATAGCTTTTGATTTAGCAACTCACAGAGGCTACGACTCAGATCATCCGAGAGTTATCGGCGACGTCGGCAAGGCTGGAGTTGCGGTTGACTCGATTTTAGACATGGAAATTTTATTTGCGGGAATCCCGTTGGATCAAATGTCGGTGTCAATGACGATGAACGGAGCGGTGCTGCCGATATTAGCATTTTATATTTTAGCAGCTGAAGAGCAGGGTGTTGACAAGTCAGTCTTGAGCGGAACTATACAGAACGATATATTAAAAGAGTTCATGGTTCGCAACACGTATATTTATCCGCCTAAGACTTCAATGCGGATTATCGGCGACATATTTGCTTACACTTCAAAATACATGCCGAAATTTAACAGCATCAGCATATCGGGCTATCACATTCAGGAAGCCGGAGCGACTGCTGACATAGAGCTTGGCTATACTTTAGCCGACGGGCTTGAATATTTGAGAACGGGCGTTAATGCAGGCCTTAGCATTGACGCATTCGCGCCGCGGCTTTCATTCTTCTGGGGTATCGGCAAAAATTATTTTATGGAAGTCGCAAAGATGAGAGCTGCGCGTGTGCTGTGGGCGAAGATAGTTCAGAGCTTTAATCCTAAAAATCCAAAGTCAATGGCGTTAAGAACTCATAGTCAGACTTCCGGCTGGAGTTTGACTGAGCAAGACCCGTATAATAATATTGAGCGTACTTGCATCGAGGCAATGGCGGCGGCGTTAGGTCACACTCAGTCCTTGCACACGAACGCTCTCGACGAGGCTATCGCATTGCCGACTGATTTCTCGGCAAGAATAGCGCGCAACACGCAGCTTTACATTCAGGATGAGACAAAAGTCTGCAAAGTCATTGACCCGTGGGGCGGCTCTTGGTATGTTGAAGCTTTAACTGACGAGCTGATTAGAAAATCATGGGCGCATATTCAAGAAGTTGAAGAGTTAGGCGGAATGGCGGCGGCCATTGATACTGGACTGCCGAAGATGCGCATTGAAGAGGCGGCGGCTCGCCGTCAGGCTCATATCGACTCAGGTTCTGAAGAGATCGTCGGCGTTAATAGCTATAGATTAGACAAAGAAGACCCGTTGGAAATTTTGGAAGTTGACAACACAGCCGTTAGAGAGGCGCAGTTAGCGAGACTTAAAAAGTTACGCGAGAATAGAGACAATGATAAAGTTAGAGAATGCTTAGACGCTATAACTCACGCGACAGAGAGCGGCGAGGGAAATTTATTAGCTCTTGCGCTCGAGGCAGCACGCGCTAGAGCATCACTGGGCGAAATTTCGGATGCTGTAGAGAAAGTATGCGGGAGGCATAAGGCCGTGATTCGTTCAATTTCAGGAATTTATTCAAGCGAGTTTGCAGAGCATGAAGTAATCGAAGAAGTTCGCAAGATGACGGACGAATTTGCGGAGAAAGAGGGACGCAGGCCGAGAATAATGATCGCGAAGATGGGACAGGACGGCCACGACCGGGGCGCGAAAGTTATTGCGACGGCATTTGCTGACATGGGATATGACGTAGATATAGGGCCTTTGTTCCAGACACCTGAAGAAGCAGCGCAGGACGCAGTAGATAACGACGTGCATATTATAGGCATGAGTTCGCTTG
Source organism: Synergistaceae bacterium (assembly GCA_017447325.1). Lineage (GTDB taxonomy): Bacteria > Synergistota > Synergistia > Synergistales > Aminobacteriaceae > JAFUXM01. Next base: position 1,823 of record JAFSNU010000082.1, read on the forward strand.
CTGCCGGACACAAAACTTTACTGCCGCAGCTTGTTGAAGAGTTAAAGAAGAGAGGCCGCGAGGATATTATAGTTGTAGTCGGCGGAGTCATACCGGCTCAGGATTATCAATTCCTGCGTGAACACGGAGCGTCGGCGATCTTCGGCCCGGGAACTGTCATACCTGTATCGGCCAAGAAAGTTATGGAGGAATTAAACCGCCGTGTCTTCGGCTAATAATAATTTAAATAATAAATTGCCTGAGTGGGCGCCTGATAACGCGGGCTCTGAGTTCGCAAGCCATGTGATGAGCGGCGTGAATGATTCTCATGACGGAATGGAGTTTAAAGCTAATTTAAATAATAATTTAAAAATTAAGAGACGGCAGCTCGAGCTTGATGATTATATAAGCGGCGTGTTAAACTGCGACCGGACTATTCTTTCACGCGCAATAACTTTGGTCGAGAGCAACGCGCCGGCGCATTTTGATTTAGCGCAGCAAGTTATAGCCGGAGTGTTAAGTCACACTGGAAAGGCTGTTCGAGTTGGAATAACGGGCGTGCCTGGTGCCGGCAAGAGCACTTTTATTGAAGCTTTAGGCAGTTATTTATGCGATAAAGGCCATAAAGTTGCAGTGCTTGCGGTTGACCCGAGCAGCAGCGTTACCAAAGGCAGCATACTCGGCGACAAGACGCGCATGGAAAAATTATCGCGCAATAAAAACGCGTTTATCAGGCCGTCTCCGTCTGGCGGAACTTTGGGCGGACTGACACGAAAGAGCCGCGAGACGATGTTATTGTGCGAGGCCGCCGGTTACGACGTGATATTAATTGAGACTGTCGGCGTCGGACAAAGCGAAGTGACTGTCCGTGACATGGTTGATTTCTTTATGTTATTAGTTATAACGGGCGCGGGCGACGACTTGCAGGGAATGAAGAAGGGCGTTATGGAGCTTGCCGATGCGATAGTCGTTAATAAGGCCGACGGAAATAATTTAATGAAGGCCAAGGCAACGCGCGTTGACTATGACAGAATTTTGCATTATCTGCGTCCGGCGACCGAGGGCTGGGCGAGCCACGCTTATACATGTTCGTCTGTGACCGGCGACGGCATAGCTGAGATCTGGGATGTTATTTTAGAATTTATGAATAACGTCAAAGCTTCAGGAATGTACGAAGAGCGGAGGCGGCGGCAAATTTTGTCGTGGGTTCATTCTATGATTCAAGATCATTTAATGCGGAGCTTTTACGAAAATCCGAACGTTAAAGCTAAGATGCCTGAGATTGAGGAGCGGGCGGCGAGCGGCGAACTCGCGGCGACTCAGGCGGCCGTTGAGCTGATAAATTTATATAAATAATTTTATAATTTAAAAATACTCTTCGCAGCAAGCGCAACGCGGGGAGTATTTTTATGCGATAATAATTTTAAATTAATAAAACTTGAGGAGATTTGCAAAATGCTTTTGGTAATAGACGTAGGCAACACGACGACGGTAATCGGAATTTTTGACGGCGAAAATTTAATCGCGCACTGGCGTCTATCGTCGATACTTCATACGTCGGACGAGCTCGGAATTTATATTTTAACTTTATTAAACACTCAGAATATAAAGCCGAGTGAAATTCACGGTGCGGCCTTTGCGAGCGTTGTTCCGCCGCTTAATTTTTCGATACGCGAGGCTGTGAAAAAATTTTTTCATGTTACGCCTTTAGAAGTCAACGGCCTGACAGACACGGGAATGGAGATTAGATATTTAGTCAAGCGCGAGGTCGGAGCGGACCGTGTCGTCAATGCAGTTGCGGGACGCGAGAAGTACGGTGCGCCGCTTATAGTTGCGGATTACGGCACGGCGATAACTTTTGACGTAGTGTCTCCCGACGGAGCTTATATCGGCGGAGCTATTGCGCCCGGATTAAATTCTGCAATAGGCGCGTTATTCTCTAACACTGCACAGCTGCCGAAAGTCGCGCTTGAAATTCCAAAATCTGTTATAGGTCATAACACGAACGAGGCCATACAGTCCGGAGTGTTAATCGGCAACGCTGGCCTTACAGATCGTATTATAGATTTAATTCGCGAAGAGTTGGGCGTTAAGGCGAAAGTCGTAGCGACGGGCGGACACGCTGCGTTGATGGCGAAAGTGTCCCGCAATATTGATTTAGTTGATCCGTGGCTGATGCTCGACGGCCTGAGATTTATTTATAATAGAATTAATAAATAAATTAA
>JAFSNU010000083.1 GCA_017447325.1 Synergistaceae bacterium
ATAGGTATCTAAAATCTCTAGGTCGGTGTTACTCAGAATACACTCTCTGCGTTTTGGAAACAGACTGCCGTCCTTAGCCTGTCTAACGATGTCGTGGTCATACAGAAACTTCTCAACGACAGTCATAGGGACTAATAATTCTACCGACAGATTAAGAGTTCTCTTGACCAGGCCGTTAGAAGTTCTCTTTGCCTTCTGATTGCGTCGTACTTTTACGTCGTATCCTAGAAAACGAACACGTTGTGAGCTATATTATTCATTTTTAGCAATGGTACGGTTTTAGATACAGTAAGAAAATTATTAGACATATAATAATTATAACAATTTTTAAATTTACAATAATTTAAAAATTGTTATAATATAAAAAATATTATAATTAAAAGGAGTGATAAAAATATGTGCGAGATAATCGCTTTAGTCAGCAAGAAAGGTGGGGCAGGTAAAACTACTACAGCCGCGGCCATGACTGCAAGATTTACTGCTAAAGGTTATAAAGTGTTAGTGATTGACCTTGACGGACAAGCTAATTTATCTTACTCCATGGCCGTAAATTCAAGCGGTGAAAGTATTCTTGACGTTTTAACCGGTGAAAAGGACATTAAGAGCATTATCCAACATACTGCAATAGGCGATATTATAGCAGCAAATGCAAGGCTTGATTTAGCAGATATAAAGCTTACTGGTGGCCGTGAACGCAATTTGATATTAAAAAGAGAATTAAAGAGCGTAACAGCTGACTATGATTTTATAATTCTCGATACATTGCCATTCTTTGGAGTGCTTACGCTGAACGCATTAGCAGCATCAACAGGCGTTATAATACCGGCTAAAGCTGATATATTCAACTTGAACATGTTTAAACGGACTTGCGACTTTATCAATTCAGCGCGTAAAGCCTTAAATCCTGATTTAAAACTTTACGGCGTTTTGCTAACTCACTTTAAAGCTAACACAAAGAACACACGCGAATTATTAGAACTGTTTCAACAATCAGCGCAAGAGAATAATACGCGTGTTTTTAACTCAAAGATACGCGAAACTATTCTGATACAGTCAGCTCAAGCTACACAAAAAGACATATTCACATTCAACGCTAACGGAGGCGCGTCTCAAGACTATAGCGCGTTCATTGATGAATTAGAAAATTTAATTAAAGGAGACAGAAAATAATGGATAATATGGATTATGAGCTTATAGGCAGACCGGTTGGACGTCCTAAGAAGGCGGGCGAAAAGAAAAAGCATTTTACTTTATTATTAACGCCAGCCATGCTTGAACGTTTAAATAAAGCCGTGGGATTAGTCCAGACTGAAACGGGCGCAAAATATACCGTGTCAGCTTTATTAAATGACCTTGCAGAAAAATATTTGAGCGAGAAAGGCCTATAATATTATTAGACGTATAATAATTATAATGATTTAATAATTATTATGATTTAAATACTCACAACTAAAAAGCAACGATTTATAGAGGCCTACGACGACAACGCGACACAGGACGCTCTCTTGGCCGGTTATTCTCAAAAGACGGCTTACTCAAAATGGCAAGAGAACTTGAAAAAGCCTGAAATTCAGCAGGCCATACATGAGCGTGAACAATCAAGACTTAACGGCCTTATCGATACACGCGATGAAAGGCTTACATTTCTAACCGGCGTGATGCGCGATACAAAGCATGATATAAAAAACAGGCTCAGAGCTTGCGAGCTTTTAGACAAGGCCGAGGGCGACTTCCTGGAGCGTGTAGAAGTCAAGACACAGGAGACTTTAGATTTAGGCGGCGAGATCAAGCTAAGTCTCTTAGAGCTTGAAAAAACGGCGCGCTCAGGAATTAAGCAGACAGAATGAACAGGAATAAATTATTTTAATTTAAGGAGGTATTGACATGGCAAAAGAAACCGTACCCACGGTTAAAAGAGGTTTATCTGGAATTGGCGATGAAGAGAAAAAACAGATACAGCAGCGGGTCGATGAAATAACTGCTTTATCAAAGGCTATATTCGCAATAACAGACTTTGAAAAATTTGGGATAAAGTTAGAAAAATTATCGGAGGCGATTATGCCTTATTTATTTAGCATAAACGTCATGTTAGATTCTACTCGAGGCAGAGTTCCTGACGACATAGAATATCAAGCCGAAGTCAATAAAATCATTGACGCCTTTGACGGAGCTTATTTATGGTCACGCGTGAAGCCTTCTTTTAAGGAATTTAATAATAACAAATTAAAAACAACACACCTTGAAAAAAAAACTCAGACAGAAGATATTATTATTGATCTGATTGATGGCGCTATGATCGAGATGTTAGACGATACGACTTTATTTCATATTCAGAAGTCTCTTGTACTACTGAAGAAACCAGTGAAGAGGCGCAGTGAGAAACCAGCAGAGACAAGAGATGGATTTTTTACCTTACTTGACAAAACAAATAACTCTTTAGCTCAAGCTCTTGATAAAAATCCGCAGGCTAAAGAAACTTTAAATAGTAATTACGCCTTAATGAGACAGGGGATAGCTGTAAACACTCTCACAAAAATTAAAAGCAGCAAAAAGAATATGAGAGTTGATGAAATAACCGGAAAGGTTACTATACAGCGCGGAGATTTTAAAATTAGCTTTGAAACTTGGCCTGAAATAACCGGCCTTAGAACGTCAACGCATCAATTATTTAATGCTCTTATGATAGAGTTCACGGAGACAGGCGCAAAAAGTACCAGAATCACATTACCGCTCAAAAAATACATGGAATTACGCGGGTTGACTAACGAATTATCAGCACGCAGACAAGTAGAAGCAGATTTAGAGACGCTTTATAGAATATCAATATCTTTTAAAGAAAAATTAAAAGGCAAAAAAACACGTGACTATTCTGATATGCGCCTTGTAATTGATAAAGGAATAAAGAAAGGCGTGATTTATTGCACATTTCACCCTGATTTTTACGGGCTGATGATAGGTTACCGTGTCATGCCCATGGCAAAAAAGGCGTTGGCTATAGATGATCGATATAATAAAAGCTCTTATTATTTTTTGACAAGGCTTTCAGAACATGTAAACATGAATTGTTTTAAGTCTAACAGGGACATAATCTCAGTTCAAACATTATTAAATGCAACGCCGGAAATACCTACTTATGACGAAGTAGAGCGTGGCAGACATTATAGACAACAAATAATTGAACCGTTTGAACGCGATATGAATGCACTGGAAAAAATAGGAGCTATAAAATGGGAATATTGCCATTCTAACGGCTTACCTTTAACCGATGATGAATTAGAAATGAGCTATGATATATTCATTAAACTCTTAATTAAATTTGAGCTAATCGGTTATCCAGAGCGAGAATTAAAACAGCTCCCAAAGCCTAAAAATAGGCCAAAAAAGAGAAAAAAATAAGAGTAATTTAAAGTTAATTATAGTCAATTACCGACATACTTGGTTATGCGCAAAAATATACTTATCGATGCGCAAAAATATACTTATCGATGCGCAAAAATATACTTATCGATGCGCAAACTTTTTTTCACTCGCGATAACCATGCGGGTTTGCGAGGGGCAAAAAAATCTAAATATATTAAATATATTAAATATATTA